>JAAYQP010000159.1 GCA_012519195.1 Clostridiales bacterium
ATTACATTACTACAATCCATCGCAGCAAATCAACGGGACTATGATGGCTATCAAGCTTTAGAACCACTCATTAAGGATTGCACCTACCGAATGTTTCATGATTTAGCACCGTCCTATTATGCCCTTCACCAATATGATGCCAGCGAATTCTATGGCAACCTTGGATTGTTAGCCGATGCTGCAATATTAATCAAAGAGGCTAATACCTTCCTAATGGATACCTATGGGGAAGATCTATTATTAAAGCTAATGTATCATCACTATGATGCAAAATTAAGCTATCGTTTGGAAGATTTTTATAGTTGTGTGGAGAATTGTTTGGAAGCTAATCGCTTATGGACTTTACTTGGCGATTTTTCTCATAAGGATCATCCCTTCCTCACTATGTTATATGCAAATCTCAATCAGATCGACCGCCTTGGAATCATGAATCTTATTTTATTATCTTCTACTTACGGTAAATTAAATAATTGCGAGCCAGGTATTGAAATCCTTAATAATTTAAAAACAATTGATATAACGGATTTTTATATTCAATCGGCAATTGATCTGAATCTTGCAGAACTCTATTCCCGGACGAGTAATTTTAATGCCGCAATGGAGTTGATTCGACCTTATCAAAATGCCAACTATGATAACTATCCTGATCTAGCCGCCTGTATCGATACCATTCAATTTTTAATGTATTACCGTGTTGGATTACAGAATCAAGCGATTCATTTACTAAAGGAAAGAATGCCTCTTTCCCAGACGATAAGTAAGGATTATCTTAAGATACACCGCTATAATTTAGCATTGGTCCTTGCTGAACAAAAAAATTATAAGGAAAGTTTATCCTTGTCTTTCGGTTTGGGAGAAAAGGGATTTTCCTTACAAATGGCCCTTTATCTTGAGCTTCAACAATGGGATAAGATACAAGCTGCCTATTCGAAGGTATGCAAGTATTATTTAAATGAGATCCAGAATATTTTTCTCCATTATAATGAGGAACTGGTTTTTCAGCATCTAGAAGCATTGGAATATCATCTTTCCTTATGTATGGGAGCATTTATTGAATGTAGTAATGCAGGGAGTGAAAGCACCATTCCAGCTGGCGATCTATATGATTTTTGCTTGAATATTAAGGGGATCTCTTTGGAAGGTTCCTATCTTATAAGACACTATCCAGATCCAACATCTATAAAAAATCGTGGCTTATACAGGTTAAAAGATCTTCAGAAGAATCTGTCAGAAGATACTCTTCTACTTGATTATTGTATACTTAAAACATTGAATGCTTCCTATTACGGTGTTTTCCTAGTGAGTAGGAACGATGTGATTTGTCTAAAATTAAATAAGGAAGAGGAAATCAATACATTAATTAGCAAATACCGTACATACTTATCTATGCCAGCAGTATATCATGAGAGATCCATCTCCCCTGATGATGTAACAACACTGGAAATGAAACTTAGGCGTTCACTAATACTACCAATCAAGAAATTTTTAAATAATTACCGACATCTTATCATTGCACCGGCTGGTGAGCTTTTTCATCTTCCTTTTGAGCTCCTAACCTTATCCCATGGAAAGGAACTGGGGCAATCCTATGACATAAGCTATATTAATATGGGGCGGGAACTAGCCTTCCATCCCCCGAGTAAAGCAATATCTCAAAAGCTAGAAACATTGATTATAGGTAATCCCAGTAATCAAAGCTTACCAAGCCTTCCTTTTGCTGAAATAGAGGCAGAAATTGTTGGAAAACAGCTTGGTTCCCCAGTTTATCTTGGTAAAGACGCAAATTATGAAATAATTATAGAACGGAGCCCTAATCTAGGGTTACTGCATATTGCCACTCATGGTATATATCCAACCCCCAATACTAGCTCTTTTCCATACAAGATGAATGGAAGGAAACGATGCTCCAATTACATCATGGAAGAATGCGGCTTACTTCTTGCAGAGGATTATCTACTTACGGCGGATGAGATTTCAATGCTTCCTTTAACCTATGTAAACCTTTGTGTACTTTCCGCCTGTGATTCCGGTCTAGGAAGTATTGAAAATTACGAAGGTTCCTTTGGAATCCGAAGGGCCTTCTTTCTGGCAGGCTGCAAGTCCCTCTTGGTATGTTTATGGAAAATCAACGATCTATCCAGTATGCTTTTCTTTTCTTGCTTTTATCATGAATTAGCGCAAGAAGATGTTTCAAGCTTGGAAGCTTTAAATCGGGCAAAACAAATTCTCCGTAACAGAACCGTGGCGGAATGGAAGCCATACCTTGCTCATATTCAGAAAAATTATAATTTTACAGACCTAGATCATGCATTTAAGGATGTTCTCAACCAGCATGATTCTTATATTCCCTTCAAACACCCCTATTACTGGGCTGGTTTTATACTAATCGGTTCAGCGACAAAACCTGACCACATTCTTCATAGATAGCTTTTTATTGTATTTTCTATCAAAAAATAGTATTGCCTGTCAGCTCTTGACATTAAAGTTGGTTCAACCTTTATAATACCAAATGTGTATTTTTAAGAACAGATATTTGGAAAGAACCATATTAGAAGGGGTAGATGTATTGAGAGCGCTAGAGATAAGTCTAAGGCAAGAAGTTACGCGCAACGACGCTATAGCAATAATGGGCTGGATGGAGGACCGGGAGGTTACACGGTATTTAAATGAATTAAGTAATATTTCTCAGGAAATTCATCAAGCGATCAGCCGTGTAAACATGTTTATTATGACCCATTTGTTTAACCGAAACGGAAGCTTCTTCGTGGTCTGCGGGGAGGACAACGAACCTATCGGTTTCATCAAATTAGTTCGAAAAGTAAATGAGGCTGAAATTGTTGTAGTGATTGGGGATAAGGATAAATGGGGATTAGGTCTTGGTACCGAAGCTATTATTCAAGGATTGAATCAAGCATTTTTTAACTGGAGAATTCCGAAAGTTACAGCTAAAATAGATCCCGATAATGTTCGTTCCATTCGGGCTTTTGAAAAAATCGGGTTTCATTTTGATAAAGATTTAGCTTGTACAAAACTCTATAGTATGACACAAGAGGAATACATTCGATCCCTTATTTAAAATATTTAAGGTGGAGTAAAAATGAAAAAATCTTTTACTATAGGTGAGATATCCGAACTCTTGGGGATTCCCAAGTCAACCCTTCGCTATTGGGAGCGAGCGGGTTTGATCCATTCCCCACGAAACAACGATAATAATTATCGAAAATATTATCCAAGCACCGTTTATACAATATCTGATTTGGCTCATTATCGTTGTCTTAGAATGTCCTTAGAGGATATGAGAAAATTACCTCAACTTTCACCGAATGAACTGGCAGAATCTCTTACGGATTTAGATAAGAATTTAGCCAAACAGCTGGAAGAACTAAATACTGCCAAAGAGTATATTAATAAGAAGATACAATGCATTAATGAATATAAGAGGCTCTGCCAGAAGCAATATCAAGTAGAGTATCCGGATTATAATAAAATTTTTATTTTTTCCATTAATGATACTGACGCATGGTCTGTATATATTAAAGATCAATACCAAAGTATTCTTCTGTATAATACGGAGAAGAACTGTATCGAAACAGGACTAGCCATACCCACCACAGAGGATCATCCAACCATTTGGGAAATCGATAAAAAGGCATCCTATCTATCCTTTGTTTTAAAGGTTTCCTATAGCAACCCTTCAACTGAGGATTTTCAGTCGCATATAGATTATCTTAGCAAGGAAGGTTACCGAGTATCCAATATATTTGCAAGGTATCTGTTTTCTGCCTGCGATGATAAATATTATGATTACTACGAAGCTTTTGCTGAAGTATATAGAGAATAAACCACTTTTTAAGAGTAACGGAGCTGTTGCATATTATATAAAAGTATACAGGTATAATCTTTGTTAATACTTATATACCCATTATGCAATCGCCCCGTTTTTTTACCTAAAATGTTATATTATACTTACTAATCAGACTGCTCCAACCAAGAACCAATTATTTGTACGATTGATTCGAATGTTTATCTAATACACCATTGAGACAAGTATAAGGATATTGAACCCCACATTGATTACATTCAATATATTCTCTGGAATCTTTTTGCTCCCTTCGGTCATATAGGTAGGACAAAAATTGATCCGTGTTTTTCAGACCGGGAGCATCCTGGTCAATTAAATAGGAATATACATAGCTTGCTTCATGTTTTAAAGTTAGATCATTGCTATTACATACGGGACATATATATCGTTTCTGTGACATTATTTCATTCCTCCTTGGATTTCATGGCAATATAATCCCAATCATTTCTACTATCTACCCTGCTTCTCTTTATCTAATAGAATATCCTATCCTGAATATCGTTATACCATTTGATTCATTCTAAACAAGAGGAAAACCAAATGAATAAAAATGACAAAAGGTCGTAGATATATTAGAATCTAAAATCAATTTATATGGTGTCGATTAATCTTGACAAATTCCTCCCGTATATTATATGATGAATTGGTTTTATTTTTAATTTGGAGGTTATATTTTGACTGATTATATACAAGAAATAAAAAAAAGGCGTACCTTTGCGATTATCTCCCATCCTGACGCAGGTAAGACAACCCTAACGGAGAAGTTTTTGCTCTACGGTGGCGCAATTAATCTTGCCGGTTCGGTTAAAGGCAGAAAGTCTGCCAAGCATGCTCTTTCTGATTGGATGGAGATCGAGAAGCAACGTGGAATCTCAGTTACTTCTTCCGTTATGCAATTTAATTATGACGGCTATTGCATTAATATTTTGGATACCCCAGGTCATCAGGATTTCTCTGAGGACACCTATCGAACCCTAATGGCTGCCGATTCCGCTGTCATGGTAATTGATGCCTCCAAGGGTGTAGAGGCACAGACGAAAAAATTATTCAAAGTCTGTGTAATGCGACATATCCCTATCTTTACCTTTATTAACAAATTGGATCGTGAGGCGAAGGACACCTTCGAGCTCTTAGATGAGATTGAAGAAGTTCTCGGTATCAATACCTGTCCGATCAACTGGCCAATCGGTTGTGGCAAGAACTTTAAGGGCGTCTATGATAGAAACACCAAGCATATTATGCGTTTTTTTGCCTCAAACAGCGGCAAGAAAGAATTAAATGCCATTGAAGTGGAACTAGGGGATCCTTCCCTTGACGATCTCATTGGTAAGGAAAATCACGATATCCTTTCGGAGGAAATTGAACTTCTGGACGGAGCCAGTAGTGAGTTCGATATTGACCAGGTTCTGAAAGGGGAACTAACACCGGTCTTCTTTGGCTCAGCCTTAACCAATTTCGGTGTAGAAACCTTTTTAAAGCATTTTCTATCCATGACCACTACCCCATTACCAAGGAACTCTTCGATCGGTTTGATTGACCCGATAAAAAATGATTTTTCCGGATTTGTCTTTAAGATACAGGCAAATATGAATAAAGCCCACCGTGACCGAATCACCTTTATCCGAATCTGCTCCGGTAAATTTACGGCTGGCATGGAAGTATTTCATGTCCAAGGTAATAAAAACATACGTCTATCTCAGCCACAACAGCTAATGGCAGATGATAGAAAAATTATTGAAGAGGCCTATGCCGGAGATATTATCGGGGTCTTTGATCCTGGTATTTTCTCCATTGGTGATACAATTTGTACCTCGGATAACAAATTCGCCTATGAAGGAATTCCCACCTTCTCACCGGAGCATTTTGCTAAAGTCAGACAGGTCGATACCATGAAAAGAAAGCAATTTCTTAAGGGTATCACACAGATCGCTCAAGAGGGTGCAATTCAGATCTTCCAGGAATACAATACCGGTATGGAGGAAATCATTGTAGGAGTTGTAGGTACCTTGCAGTTTGATGTATTAAAATTCCGACTAGAAAATGAATATGGTGCTGAGATTCGCCTAGAGCCACTCCCCTATGAATATATCCGTTGGATTGAGAATAAAGAAATTGATATCAACACCCTTAGCGTTTCTTCTGATACCAAGAAGGTTAAAGATTTAAAAGGTAATCCCCTCCTTCTCTTTGTTCATCGTTGGAGTATCCAGACTGCTTTGGATCGGAATACTGGATTAAAGTTATCCGAATTCGGAAGATAATACTGTAAACAAGTAAATAAGTTCCTATTTATGAAATAAGGAGGGACTATTGCAAAATATATTCGGGTACTCAGATAATAACCAACACACTTTGTGTGTTGGTTATTATCTGAGTACCCTATTTGGCTTGCAATAGCCCCTCATTTCTATTATCTACGAACCCTTGAATTGAACACGAGCTATATGTTTACCAGCAAATATGCTTGGTGCCTTCCAATTAGTTCATAATGCATTTTGATTTTTTTATGTTTATTATTAATGGTATCTGCTTTACTTATAGGGAGCATATTGTAACCAAGATTATTTTTACACTTCTATCAATCTTTTATTTTCATTGGGAAAATTGATAGTAACAGGGGGGAATCACATTTACATGAAATACTTAAAACAAGATACCCATAGATATAAACTATTATTCGGTCTACTAATCTTTACTCTCTTTCTAATTATTGAAGGAGCAAACCCAGTAGGGGCTGCCACAATACAGATTAGCAAAAGAAAAGTAACACTCGAAAAAGGGGAAAGTAAAAAACTAACCATTTCCGGCACCAAAAAGAAGGTAACTTGGAAATCTAGTAAAAAATCTGTAGCAACCGTTACTAAAAAAGGGAAAGTTACCGCCAAGTCGGTCGGTACAGCAACGATTACTGCTACTGTAGCAGGCAAAAAACTGACCTGTAAAATAAATGTAGTTAAACCAATTAAGCTAAATAAAACCAATCTATCATTAACAACAGGTGATACTGTAAAACTGAAAGTAAAGGGCACTGATGAGAATGTCACCTGGTCATCCAATAAGAAAGCAGTGGCTAAGGTTTCAAAAAAAGGCAAAGTCACAGCAAAATCGGAAGGTACCGCTACAATTACCGCAACTGTAGCAGGGAAAAAGTTAATCAGCAAAGTAACTGTCAAATCTGCTATTCCTACTCCAATTCCATCTTCTACAAAAACAGAAAGCTCTTATACTCCTCCGACCCCAGTCTTAGAATTAACAAACCCTAGGACTAAAGTAGTTGGATATTATGCTGCATGGTCTAGATATTCTGGATTTACACCAAGCAATATAGATGCAAATAAATTAACCCATATAAATTATGCCTTTGCAAACATCGGAAGTGACTACAGAGTAAGTTTAGGTTATCCGGATATCGATGAAAAAAACATTCAAGAGTTAAACCAGCTAAAAGAAATAAATCCCCAGCTTAAGACACTCATTGCAGTTGGTGGATGGTCATGGTCTGGAAGATTTTCCGATATGGCATCATCCGAAGAAAGTAGAATGATCTTTGCTGAAAGTGTTGTGGACTTTATAACCAAGTATGATTTTGATGGAGTGGACATCGATTGGGAATACCCCGTAAGCGGTGGACTGGCCACAAATACGAAAAGGCCAGAAGATAAACAGAATTTTACCTTATTATTAAAGACACTTAGGCAAAAACTAGATGAGCAAAGCAGAAACGACGGAAAGCATTATATCCTATCTTTTGCAGGCGCTGCTGGTTCCTGGTATGTGAACAATATTGAAACGGAGGTAATCCGTCAATATGTAGATTACGCCAATATCATGACCTATGATATCCACGGTACCTGGGATCTGTATACAGATTTTAACGCACCACTTTATACGAGCAACACTCCTTCTCATGGGATGAAATGGAGTGTGGATTCGAGTATCAAGGCATGGGTGAACGCTGGTTTTCCTAGGGAGAAGCTTATTATGGGTGTACCTTTCTACGGCTATATCTATAAGGCGGTAGGGGATGAAAATCATGGCTTAGGACAGACTTATTCTGGAGGATCGTCGATCAATTATGCCAATATTGCTGCTAATTACTTAAATGATCCATCCTTTACAAGATACTTCCACTCAGAATCACTGGTTCCATGGTTGTTTAATGGATCTACCTTCCTATCTTACGAGGATGAACAATCCATGACATACAAAGCTCAGTATGTGAAACAAAATAGTTTAGGTGGAGCAATGATCTGGGAATTAAGTCAGGATCCCAATCGGGTATTGCTGAATGCATTATACCATGGTTTAAAGTAAGTAAGATCTACTAGACTCTTACGATCTATCATATATTAAGTCGGAGAAGACTTCCAAGGATACACACTGGGCTAACCAATTTGCCTTAAAGGAAGTACCTATCTCCGACTTTTCTATTACTTCTTTTTCTTTTTTATCCATTTGATCAAGCTGTAGCAAAGGATAAGGGCAATACATAAAGCAAAGACAAAAGCAAGGGTTAATATACTATATATAATCTCATAGCCAGCAAATCTTTTCTCAACATCTGAGACATTTACCCAGAAGGATATTGTAGCCTCTGCTAAGGAAATGATTGAAAACGAGACGAAGAAAAAGCCAATCCTTGAGAGAAATTTTTTTTTTTCCTCTTTTTTCTTCTCCTCGATTTCCTTTTCCTGCTGTCTTAGTTTCTCCCGCCTCTTTTCTTCCTCCTCTTTCTCCGCCTTCTCCTTGGCCAGTTCCATATCCTTAACCTGTTCAACAATAGAGGCGATACGCTCCATTTCAAAATTAAGTTCCCGCTGCATATTCTTAATACCAAGGATGTGAATTAGCCGATCATAGAAGTGGGCTTGATGGGTAATGTGGGATACTTCATCAAATATGCACTTCATATAAAAGAAGGTACAATTATTTCGGATATCGATCAATTTCTGGTATACTTTTTCATCAATGCACTCTTGTATCGTGGATGGAAGGTAAGAGACCTCTTTTGCAAGATAGAGTAATCCATAATATTGATGTAGTGCAATAATATAGAGATAAAAATACGTGGTTATACGGTGAGTATAACCGAATTTCATAAAATCATTGGTGTCATAGGTCAGATTCGCACAGCCCTCTCTGGATACTCCCCAATAGCTATCATGAAAGGGCTTAAAGACTTCAGGATTATTATCGGAATACTCTAATACATCTGGAATATAGGAGTTAGAATATCCCTTCCTTAATCGAAAAAAATTTTGACCGATCTCTTTCTCGTCCTCTTGCTCATAATGAATCGTTAATGCACTAAAGATATTTGCCTTATTGCAGAAGTTGCTTCCAACCGATCGACTGTAAGACTGATTAAAATAGGTCTTTATTTCAATATCGGAGATAATATTGCTAAGTAATTTTTTATATGGAAGAAGCGTCTCCGATATTTTATTATACTTAATCTTTAGCGATTTGATTTTCTTATAATAAATGATCTTTATTTCAATAATCGCATCCTTATGTATCGGTATCTGATCCAACCGAATATATTTCGTGGTTTTCTTATCTGTATCATCAATAATAGGATAGAACTGATCTCCCTCTTCCGGCAAGACGTCCGCTATTTCAATCTGTTCAATGGGGATAAAGTCAGTCAATGTTTCCACCTTATAAAGATCACTATGCTTGATTGCCTTTACCTGATTATTCGCAATAATAACCTGATCCATGGTAGTAAATTGAGAATAATCCATACTTAATATCAAAAACCCAATACCACTATCAAATAAGAATAGTAGTATTTGATCAAATTGAAAAGAAATATTTGCAGAGAGTCCTTTACAAGTCATAGAAAAATTGGGATAGGATGCTGATTTTGTATTAAGCTCTAGTGCCTGTGCAATGTAATTGGAGCCATTTGTTTGCCTCTCTCTACTGGTTTGATCTGTTAGATCATCTGCTGTTAAGGAAAGAATATGTTCATATAACTCATTATTTGATTCCTTTACATTGACTGGAACCCATTTGCTGGCTTCCTTATCGCATAGCTTAGATATAAATTGCTCAAAGCTTTGACTTTCTCGATGATAGTCATAAGCGAAAGGTATCACCATATTGTTAACTTGGTTTCCTTTTAATCCATCCTTGCATAGCCTTAGCATAGTTACTCCTTTAAACTGAATCCTTTGTTAATTACTCAATTACATTTTTAATACATATATTAAGAAATCTCCCATCGCATTGAAGATCAATCATTTCATTCGTTTCTATATTACGGAGCAAAGGCCGAAGGGGATTATCCGAATAATTCTTAACCACAATGGCTTTGGTACCATCCGTTAGTTTTACCAAGGTACCAACTGGATAGATAGCAATACATTTTGTAAATTTCTCAATAATCTGTAAATCATAACGGGTATTGCCATCTCCTATCAGGAACTCATAGGCTTCTACCGAGGAAAAAGCCGGACGATAGGATCGAACTGAGGTCATGGCATCATAAGTATCAGCAACGGCTATTATCTTACCAAACATAGAGATTTCATCACCTTTTAATCCGTTTGGATATCCAGAACCGTCACATCTTTCATGATGCTGTAATACTCCGACTTTGGTTAAGCTACTTAATTCAGTAGCATCCTTTAACTTATTGTATCCATATAGAGGATGCTTCTTGATTAAACGAAATTCCTCTTTCGTCAATTTTCAAGGTTTATCTAGAATTTCAACCGGTATATCATTTTTACCAATATCATGTAGCATACCAGCTGTACCTAATTTTATAAGATCATCTCGGTTATAATTATATTTTAATCCAATACTGATTGCTAGGATTCCAACATTAACACAATGGGAATAAGTATAATCATGGTAGCTACGTAGTTGGCTAATCTGTAATACCGCGTCTTTATTCTCCATTATGCTGTCTACGATATTCGATATCGTGGGTAACATATCCTTTATACTACCATTATTCTTTATAATTGTTTCTAATTTAATTTTAGCCTCTATTCTTAGCTGTTCATCAATGATTTCATCAATTGTAATACCTTCGGATATCTCATCCTCAATATACAAACCTGTAAAACCATACTCTTTTAATCTTTTTATTATGCACTCTGTTAGTTCATAACGTTCCCTTAGCATAATAGCCCCCTGTGCATTGTAGAGGGGTCTGGCTAGGTAAGAACCTGGAACCACTTTGTCAATATGTAGGTAACGCATCTGTAATAATCTCCTATTAGTTAATTTATCTAGGTGATAATTATAGCATATAATGTCAGAAAATAGAAGTTAAATTATTTTTAAGAAATAATATAGGGACTATCGCAACAATGATAAACTACAGCGCCTTTATAAAACTGCAATATTTATCACATCGAAACATAAAAGAAGGCGTATGATTTTTATTCAATGGATAAAAATCATACGCTATTTAGATGACTTATTTAGCTACTTTACAGATCTCTTTTTCCATAAGGATGCGGATGAAGAGACCACCCTGAACAGTACGATTCTGGAAGCCTTTCATCTTTGCAGTTGATGTAAAATACCAGTCAGTCATTGGTACTCTGGTTTCGGATTCATGATAAGCTCTATAGAGAGGAGCAATCATAGCTTCAAAATCAGACTTTTCGTCCATCAGTGATGCACACCAAACTAACCAGTCTGATTTGGTATAATCCTCGCGGTTATCCAAAGGCATTCCATACTTATTCGAACGGGTTAGATAGGAAGCTAACTCCTTCTCAAACTTGGTAAGATCGAAGATATTAGTACCCCAGATCTTATCCCAGATTAGATTATATTTCATACTAAAAGTATCTTCCTGATCAAAAGCAAGGCGGTAAGTACCGTCATTATTTGCTGCTGTTTTTACCCATTGCTCAGCCATTTCTTTCGCTTTCGCTTCATAGGTTGCAGCCTCTTCCTCTTTACCCATCATTCTACATAGGATTGAAAATCCAGCGATACCCATGATTGCTTTGATGGAAAGGTTACAGTTATGTGCTAGGTGACCTGCAAAGTCATCCGTACAGAGTTGATTCTCAGGATCCATACCTGTTTTAAGAAGATAATCAGCCCACTTCACCATCAAATCCCAATGTTCTGCAGCAAAGGAATGATCTTTTTCAACCAAGCTAATTGCTGTCATAAGAATCAAGACATTACCGCATTCTTCTACAGGCATCTGATATTCCAATTTATTATCTCCATATACCTGTCCATTAATTAACGGATACTGTCCAGCATCATGGGGTGCAAATTCAAAAGGCCAGTCCGGTGAAGCTGCATATTTAAGAACCGGTCTTAACATACCTTTTACTAATTCCGGATTATATAGGAGGAATAATGGAGCCGACGGATAAGTAACGTCAACCGTAGCGGCACAACCATTACTAAAGCATTCTTTGGAGATGAAAAGAATTTCTCCATCCGGACCAGCACATAGTTTATGGGCAGCAACTGCTTGGCGATAAGCTAGGGATAGCATCTCTGCATATTGTAGTCCACCACATTTTTCTGCATCTTGATATAGAGTTTCAGCAAATTGCTTACAACGCTTAGATACTTCATTGTAATCTTTAAAAGCATCAGAGATTGCCGTAAGAATATCTGGAGTTTTCACTTTCCATAATGCATCCAGATGTTTACCAAAATACTCAATTGACTTTATATCGTCATAGGCAATTGCAATCAGTGCTTCAGCGTTAGCAGCAACCGGACATTCAACCACAAGCTGAAGTCTTCCGCTAGCAGTATCGGTTGTTTCTTCCGATGGAATCTGTGTTAGGCTTATCGTTTTATCATTCTCTTTCTTGGCCGCAAGATAGAGATATCCCCAATCAATTCGAAGATCATCCCCTGATTTATTTAGAAGATTCTGATTCACACTTCCAACGCGTCCCCAGTTAAAGAGATAGTTTTCGCCAAAGGAAAACTCTGTATCCCATTGCCCCTTAAGATCAAGACATAGCTCATCATCTGCAATCAACTTTATCTTATAGCTATGTTCTTTGCCATCAATGGCCCGAACCTGTGCACTGATATAGGAAACTGGGCGGGAACATAGATCCGGCTGATCGATTAGTACCGGGGAAAGAAAGCTCACGGTCAATTCAACTTCCTTTGAGGTAAATATATATTTCGTAGATAGGGCATCAATCTCAATTTTCTCCTGTTTCATCGGTTTATGTTCTGACTTACCCATAAAACAACTGCATTCCCCATCAACCTCAAGGAGACCAGTTAGCCTATGCTCTTTACCTGTCCAATGGCGAGTAACATCTCCATTTAATTGATCATTCATCGACCAAACGCTAAAATAAGGATCGATCGTTATTAGTGGTACTGCGGGTGCTCTTAAATTCATAAATTTCATCCTCCTATTATTTTAACTTTTCCTATTATTTAAACATTAAGTTCTTGCAAAATCTTGTATGCTTATTTATTATTTGAATCAGAAATACTAAGCATATAAGTGAGTATATAAACCCATCGTTTCCCATAAAAATATTAGGACTATTGTCTTCCTATCTATGGACACATTTATATTATAATGCTATTATAGAAGTATCTAAATTGAGAAAAGTGGTATATAAGTGGAGATTATACGCATGCAAGAGGATATTATCAGTTTTTTAAACGAAGAGACCCAAACAGAGCCTCCATTTTTTATAGAAATGGCTGGGATTTCCTATTGCGATGAAAGCTATCGTATCGTTAGAAGGAACAGTCCCATGTATGTATTTGAATATATATTAGAGGGAGAAGGGACAGTGCTTGTAGAGGACAAGCAGTTTATCGCTAAGAAAGGGGATGTCTATATCCTCCATCGTCAAAGCAACCACGAATATTTTTCTGGTAAAACGAATCCATGGACGAAGATTTGGTTTAATGCAAAGGGATCCTTAATCGACAGTTTAATCCAAGTTTACAAATTAAATAATGTCAATCACATTGAAAACTGTGATATGGGCACCTATTTCTTTCAAATACTAAACTTGGCCAAACAATCCAAAACAAGTAATCCAGATTTTCTAAAGAAAGCATCCCTCTTATTTTATGAAATGATCCTTTCTCTATATCCCAATGTCCATACAGAGACACAAACTTATACCAAAGAAGCCGGGATACTAAAGGAACATCTGGATCAAAATATTTTGAATAAAGTTGAGTTGAAGGATTTAAGTCAGCTAATTTATCATTCAAATTCACAGACCATAAGAATATTTAAAAAGGCCTTTGGAGTCACTCCTTATCAATATCTTATGAATCAGAAGCTGGAGTTGGCTAAGCTTATTTTATTAAATACAAATAAAAGCATTAAAGAAATTTCTTCAGAATTAAAATACTACGACGAACATTATTTTTCGAAATATTTTCGTGAAAAAGTTGGTATGTCACCTATGGCTTATCGTAAAAAGCATCAATCATAATATAAGATACAAGATGAATTAGCAACTAATTTACTTGTCATGAAAAATGGCGTGTCACCTCTGTTAATCAGTGGATTAATGACACGCCTTTCCTTTCCTGTTTATCATTCCCTTAAAGCATCTGAATTGATTAACTCTATAAGAACATCCACGATCTCTGGATCAAATTGTGATCCAGCATTATCTTGGAGTTCTTGAATTGCTTCTTCCTTACTCATTGCTTTCTTATAGTTTGATCCATGAATCATTAAATCATAACTATCAGCAAGTGCTATAATCCGTGATACTTTTGGTATATCCGTACCTTTCAATCGATTCGGATAGCCTTTTCCATCCCATCTTTCATGGTGGCTCAGTACATATTTTGCAATATCTAAGGTTTTATCTGATTGACTCAAAATTCGATATCCAACAACCGGATGTCTCCTCATTATTTGCATTTCTTTCTCCGTTAGCATTTCACTTTTATTTAGAACAGTTGCTTCTAGAATAATCTTTCCTATATCATGGTAGTAAGCCGCATCTGTTAATCTTCTTAATTCTGATGAAGAAAGATCCATGGCTACTCCTAGTTGTTGACTCAACCTACTAACTCTGGCAGAATGTTCCTTCTCCCAGGGAGATATTTCATTTAATCGGTCCATAATTTCCTTTATAGCACTCTCATTAAACTTGGTTTGATCCAGCAATTTGTGAGAATACATGATTGAATCCGCATTATCTATCGTAAGAATAATATTTTCCTTACTTGTTGTTTTTGTACTATAACCTAATGAAATACTACCGTGAAAACTATTAATACGGATCTTTAGGAATTGCTCCTTGATTTGATCTGCAATTTTCCCAGCTTCTTTCGAATCCGTTTTGGGTAAAATCATAAG
>JAAYQP010000160.1 GCA_012519195.1 Clostridiales bacterium
CTTATTAAGGTTACCCAAAAACAAGTTTACAATAGATACTTTACTAAAAGTATTAACGTATACTCAGCACCAGATATCTGGTGCTAATGTTTAAACTTTTTTGGGACATTTTCAAAAACGCTTGACACAACTTTTTGTTTAAATTTTTTATATTTTTTAAAAAAAGCAAACAAAATGAAAATATCTAGGGAAACTAGCAATATTTTTTCCTAACATCTAGAATAACCAAATATTTTTTTTCTATTCTAATTTATCAATCAACCTGAACTTAATGATAAATATATAACCGCTCTAGATACTTGCTTACTTTATCAATTGTTAGATTAAATTGTATTAAGTGTGTATCAAATCAAGATACTTAACTGTATGAACTCACACTATTCTAAATTTAAAGGAGAATATGCCCCGATCAAAGCACATTCTCCCTTTTTTACATATTCATAAAAATAAGCAGATTATATTACCATGATTCAAGTATAATTATTTCATTGCCTCAACTGCTTTTTTATCAAGAACGGATACACCAGTGTCATAGAACTCAGGACTTATGTCTTTCCCCTCTAAAGCATTTACTGCAGTCTTCATACCTTCATATCCCATAACATCTGGATTCTGTGCCATGGTACAAAGAATATTTCCGTTTTTAACCAACTCTAGTATCGCATCTGATTTATCAAATCCAACACCGACAACTGTACCTCCTGCTTCCTGAATCGCATTACCGGTACCAACGGTAGAACCTTCATTTGCTCCAAAGATACCAACGCAACCTTGGGTAATGTAGTTAGCAGCAATATCTTTTGATTTTGCAGCGTCTCCGTCGCCATATTGAGTTTCTAGGATTTCAAAATTAGTACCCTGGAACGCTTCTCTAAACCCTTCTTCTCTAGCTACCGTTGATGCAGTTGCAGCATTAACATTTACTATACCGATCTTACCTTCTGTTATACCTGCTTCTTTTAATGCCTTAATCATTTCATCTCCGGCTATCTTTCCTGCTGCCTTATTATCAGTTGCCAAGGTCTGCACTGCAGGGAAATCTGCTGCAGAGTCAACATAAACGATTGTAACTCCTGCTTCTTTCGCTTCTTCCAATGCTGCAGTAACAGCATCTGGTCCATTCGCAGCCAATAAAATTGCATCTGCTCCACCAGCTACAGCATTATTGATAGCTTCAATCTGCTTAGCATCATCCTTTACATCCGGAGCTAACCATGTATAGTCTATGTTTCCTAGTTCTTCAACTGCTTTTTTACAGCCTTTGTCTACATTTACCCAGTGTTGATCCATTTGATCCATAGTGATCAAATAAATCTTGTGTTTACCGCCGGCTTTTCCCCCTGATGTTTTCTTTGAACTACTACAGCCTGAAAGTAATGCTGCTAATAGTGTAAGACATAAAGTAATTACTGCAATTTTCCTTTTCACAAAATATACCTCCCTTTTAATAAGATTTTATTGATTAAAGCTTATGCTTTAATTTTTAATAATTATATAACTACGGTTTACTTAATTTTCTAAAGCGGAATGTACCCGTTCTAATAACCACATCCAATAATACCGATACAACTACAATAATACCGATTACTATATTTCTGATTGCCACCGGGGCTCCAGCAAATTGTAAACCATTCTGCAATACACCCCAAATTGATGCACCTATAATGGTTCCTAGAAGAATACCCTGGCCACCAAGTGTACTTACACCACCGATTACAGATGCAGCGACAGCATACATTTCATAACTATTGCCTGCGTCCATGGTTCCCATTCCACTTGTTGCACAGATAATCAGACCTACCGTACAAGAGCAGAAAGAGCTTACAAGATATGCCTTAGTGGTAGTTGCAGATATATTGACACCGGATAGTTTGGAAGCTTCTATATTGCTACCGATTGCATAAATATGTCTTCCTGTTCTAGTTTTACTAAGAATAAAGTTAAATACAACCCAGATTGCTATTGCAATCCAAACGGTGTTATATAACCCAATCGTTTTTCCATAATAAAAGAAATCCCGAAATCCCCTAGCACCTTCTCCAATGGAATCCGTATTATAATTATTGTTTACAATTTGAGCAATTCCTCTGGCTATCGTCATTGTACCTAAAGTCGCAATAAATGGAGGTAATTTACATATTGATACTAAGGTTCCATTAATAATTCCTATGGTCAAGCATGTAATAAGTGTTATTATTATAGCTGTTAATGGATTTACCCCTTTTGTCATTAAGGTAGCTGATATCATACAGCTCATGCCAACAACGGAGCCAATGGAAAGATCAATATTTCCTGTAATAAGCACATAGGATTGACCGATTCCTATGATCAAGATTGGAGCAATTTGTCTTAGTAAATTTCCTATATTTTGACCCGAGAAGAAAATTGGATTTAGAATTCCAAATACAATGCATAGGGGGATTAAACCAAAGGCTACCGTAATAACCTGGCCCATGCCCCTTGTTTTTACTATTCTTTTTATAAAATTATCTTTATTATCCATGTTTACCACCCTTCTTTTGATTTAATATTGGATCTTTTCTCATCAATTTTATCGAATATCATAAATGCTTTTAAAGACCGACCGCTTCCTTTTTCGTTTCAAAACGGGTAGCATACTCTAAAATCTTATCCTGCGATGCCTCTTTCACATTTAGCTCGCCGGTAATTCTTCCTTCACACATTACGATAATACGATCACTGATTCCTAATATTTCGGGTAGTTCTGAAGAAACAAACAAGACACCAATTCCCTGTTGTTTTAGATGATTCATCAAATTATATATTTCAACCTTTACTGCTACATCGATTCCTCTCGTTGGTTCATCAAAAATCACAACTCGGGACTTTCTTGCAAGCCATTTACTAACAACTAACTTTTGCTGATTTCCTCCCGATAGACTATCTGCATTGGCCTCCATACTAGCTAATTTGATTTGGAAATTATCGATTGCCTCTTCCACCAATTTCTTTTCTTTGTTCTTATTTACCACACCAAATTTATTAATGATACGATCCAAATTAGGCAAGGTTAAATTTTCACGAATACTTAAACGGATACATAATCCATCTTTTCTTCGATCCTCCGGTGCCAGAACAATTCCTGCCCTTATGGCATCCATGGGTTTATTTATGGTAATTGGCTTTCCATCTAATATAATTTCGCCCGATTGTTTTTGATCCACACCGAATATGGCTCTTGTAGTTTCCGTACGTCCTGCTCCAACAAGACCAGCAATTCCAACGATTTCTCCTTCATACAAATCAAGGTTAATATCCCTAACCATAGGTCCGGCATTTAGATTTTTAACTTCTAATATTTTCTTTCCACGCTTACACTCAACCCTTGGGAACTTTTCTTTAATCTCCCTTCCCACCATATAGGAAATAATCTCAGGTAAACTTGTTTCCTTGAAATCTAAAGATGTTATATATTTTCCATCCCTTAAGATCGTCACACGATCAACAATATGTTTCAGTTCTTCCAAACGATGGGATATGTATACAATACCGCAACCGTCATTCTTAAGCTTACGTATGATGGTAAATAGCTCGTCAATCTCTCTGGAGGTTAATGCGGAAGTTGGCTCATCCATGATTAATATTTTAGCATTTGTAGAAATGGCTTTTGCTACCTCTACCATTTGCTGTTTTGAAACGGATAAAGTTCCTACAATTGTATCCGGAGAAATATCGATACCAAGCTGATCTAGAATTTTTTGCGTTTGTTTTGTCATTTCATGATTTGATAATACTCCAGCATTTTGAATCTCTCTGCCCAAAAAGATATTCTCCATTACCGTAAGATGCGCACACATATTTAATTCCTGATGGATAATTGCAATACCCAGTTCTTGGGCCTTTTTGGGCGTTATATTTCCTACTTGCTTTCCGAAAATCTCTAGTTCTCCTTCATCCCTGGTATAAACTCCACTTAATATTTTCATAAGGGTAGATTTTCCTGCACCATTTTCGCCAAGCAGCGCTAAAACCTCGCCCGATTTCAGATTAAAGGATACATCATCCAGAGCCATTACACCGGAAAAACTTTTACTTATATGCTTTGCTTTAACTATGTAATTGTCCATATTTCACCTACCCTTTAATACTTATTTTTCTATAAATAGTATAACATCCCCTTACTTATACCGTAAGGGGATGAACTTTGGATTTATGGGGCTATTTATTTGATTTTTCATTTGCTCTAGCTTACTAAACTCTTTTTTCAAATATTCCTTTCTTAAACGTCCTTCTTCAAAGATCAAAACACGATCCGCTACCATCAAGGAATCCTCTAGACTGACAGTTAGTAATATAACCGTAATTCCTTTTTGTTTTAACTCATTGATTAGAAAAAGAATATGCTTTCGTAGGTACATATCTGCATTATAGAATGGCTGCATGCAGAATACTATCTTAGGATTGCATAGGTGGAGTCTGTAATATACCAGATTATATAGGGAAAATGGTGATAGAGAGCTTAGCTTTGTTTCATAGATATCCTTACCTATGTAGGGTTCGTATTCCTGTATGATGCTTTTCTTTAATTTCTTGCTGATCCGAATGTGAGAAATTTTTTGATCTACTAAAAAGATTAGATTATCTAGGTAGCTACTATTATAAAATATCATGCTCTTTGTTGGTTGTTCATTGATGAAGCCAATTCCTTTTTTTAAAGCACTTTTATTTTTTCTATTATAATAATCCTTCCCATCTAAGGTAATCTTTCCAAAATCCGGCTGTTTCTCTCTACTCATTAATTCCATAATATCCGTAAGCACGGTATTATTAACATCTAAAATTACGGAACATTCTCCCTTCTGTACGGTAAAGCTAATTCCCCTGAAGTTTTTTGTATACACCTGTTCAAAGCTTAAAATACCTTGTTTTTTACTATTATTCTCTGAATTATTTATGAGATTATTATTATAAAACTCAGCTATATAGGGTGCCATCATGGCATCATTAAATTCATTGGGGTTTAATACCTTGAGTATTTTACCATTTTCCATCAAAGATACCCTGCTGCAAATTTGAAATGCTTCCTCATGGTGGTTACAAATATAGATAAAGGAATACCCCTGTTTACTATAATATTGGATAAAAGATTGAAATCTTTTTAAATCCGCAGCACTAATAAAATTACTGATATCTTTCACGAGTATTAATTTAACCCCATGTATGATAGCCTGTAGTAACTCTACAACTATTTTCTCAAAGGGAGAAAGGTTACAGATATATTCTTTCCCATCAATGGAAAGTTCCAATTCTTTTGCAAAAATCTGAAATTGAGAATTTAGTACTTTTTTATTGATTAGATATTTTTTAAACCCTCTTCTTAGTACAAAGATATTGTCTACAACAGTCAGATCCTCCACTAACTTACTCTGCTTTTCAATCAGAGCAACTTTATTACGGCTCATACTACTATGGATATAGTCATTTACAAGTTGATCATTAAAATAAACTCTTCCAAAGTGGATGGGAACATTCTGACAGATGATTTCCATGAGAGAATTTCTGCCATGGTCATTTAAACAAACCAATCCCATAATTTCTCCTTTGAAAATATGTAGATTAAAATTATCTAAAAGAAGGACCTCATCCTTTACCTGTGTCAGGTTTTCCAACCGTAATATTTCTTCTTTCATATTTTTTCTCTCTCTTGATTAATGGAATTGTAATTTCAACATCAGTTCCTACTTGATAGGTGCTATAAACACATAATCCATATTCCTCTCCAAATAGTAGCTTAATTCTTCGATTAACATTAACCAATGCAATCCCACCCTTTGACTCGGTATCTGTGGGATTGTATTCATAATAAATATTATTAAGTTTATAATTTAAATCTTTTAATTGGTTTCCATCCATTCCTATTCCATCATCAGAAACCGTGATAATCATTCTACTTGGTGTTGTTTCAATCCTTATTCGTACCGTTCCTTTATCAACTTTCCTCTCCAAGCCGTGATAGATGGCATTCTCTATAATCGGTTGTAGTGTAAGTTTTGGTAGTTTGTATTCTAATACCTCTTTCTCTTCCTCCAACTCGATCTCCAGACGGATCCGTTCCCCGAAGCGAAATTCTTGGATTTTAAAATAATTTTCCGCATTATGTAATTCTTCCTCTAAGGTCACAATATGTTCTCGATTCGACATGTTATAACGGAAAAATGTTGCCAGAGCCTCTGTCATCTCAGCTACACTATTTAATCCTCCTTGTAAGGCTTCTCCTCGAATTCCTTCTAAGGTATTATATAAGAAATGTGGATTGATCTGATTTTGCAAGGCTATATATTCTGCCTGCCTTCTGTATGAATTCATCCTCTCATTGGCATTTAATACTTCATTTACCTTGATAATCACCTGCTCGGTTGAGGGGTCAATAAAATCCCTTTGATCAAGGATTCCCTGAAGGGTATAGCCCCTCACAAAAAGTTGCATTAATTTTGTATTTTTTCTATAAGGTTGATAGATCCAACGATATAGAAAGATATTTAATATTCCAAAAATAATATAGGAAAATAATAGATGTGAATAAAATATACCATCCTTGATGGCAATCAATGTGTTTACTACCATCAATATAAGTATTAATAATTCAAAAAGAAAAAGTAAACAAATGATTCTATAGGATATATAATGTTTTAATTTATTTATCATACTTTACCCCAATTTTTATCCTTAACGGTTTTGCTATTACGATAGAATGGATTATTTTATGAGTATAATTTACGGTATTCATTTGGCTTAATACCTACAATCTTTTTAAAATACTTTGTAAAATGCTTTACATCATTGTAGCCTACCTTTTCACAGATTTCTGATACATTTAGTTTTGTACTTTTCAGTAATTCCTTTGCCTGATTCATACGAACTTCAGAAAGGTATTCTAAAAAATTGATTCCGGTTTCTTTCTTAAAAACTGTACTAAAGTAGGATGCATTAAAGCCTACATAATCACTAACCTCTTCTAAACTTATAGGTTTCATGTAGTTTTCTTTGATATACTGCTTGGCAATACGAATAGGTCTAGTATCTGCTTGTTTCTTTTCTTCTAAGATATGATCTAAGGATTGCTGGACATAGTGAATGAGTAAAGAAAATATATCCTCTATCGATCCGCAAAAATGAATTCTTGCACAAAATTTCTCATAGATATTTTCCGTACTTTGATCAATAAAATGATAATTTCTTAAGAGCATTAGGTAGATATTACATGATTCTTGAGCCACTTTTATAATATCGTATCCATTCATATTTGGCTCAGTTTTCACGGTCTCCTTTAGTTGTATGATGGCACCAACCACTTTTTCCTTATCTAGAATCTCGATTGCAGAGCTGATTTTTTTATTTAAGTCTGATAGAAGATAATTATGATCCCAATGATCTTTTTCAATTTTAACCTGTTCAATGATTCGATTGGTACCCAGGAATAGTCTTTGAACAATTGCATCCTTTGCTGATTTATAGGAAGCATGGATCTGACTTATATCGTCTGTTTCAAATCCTACCCCTAGAGTAAAATCAATATTTCCTAAAGCACTTTTTTGAACCATTAATTCATCAAATAACATTCTGATCGTCTTGCGTATACTTTTGCTATCCGTAGAATCATAATTTAAAATAAAGCATACCGCACTGTCATTTATGGAGATCTCCATGTCAAAACACTTTTCCTTCAAATGCTTTGTTATTATCTGAGCTGTTTTATCCTCTAGAAATTCCCTACTCTCTTTATTTTCATCTTTTATTTCAAGATCAATCTTAACAATACCAGTTTGGAAACATCCCTTTTTGAAATGATAGTAGTATTTATCATTGATTTCCTGTAAATTGATACCTTTCTTTTTCCTGTCAATCTGAGATAAAAGTTCAGAGGTTTTATTTGACCTAAATAGAATCTCGGCAAATAAATTGGATCGTATCTTTTCAATATCACTCTTAAGTCGTAACTTTAGTCTTTCCTCTGTAGATAATTGTTCTTTGCGAAATTTATATTTTTCTTTGATATCATTTAATGTTGCTATTAGTTCTTCCTTCTTGATCGGTTTTAACAGATAATCTCCAACCCCATAACGTATTGCTTTCTGTGCGTATTCAAAATGCCGGTATCCACTGATTATTATGATATCGATATCGGCCATCTCTTCCTTGACTAAACGAATTAATTCCAGACCATCATAACCTGGCATACGAATATCAGTAATTAATAGATCCGGCTGCAATTTTTTTACTAATTCAAAGGCCTCAATACCATTATGTCCGATACCAACAACCTCCATTTCAATTGCTGCCCAATCTACCAGATTACAAATTAACTGACAAACCTTCTCCTCATCATCCGCAATTACAACCCTCATCATTTTATCTTCTCCCTTTGCATTGCTATCAATTTCAAGACAAAATCTAGAAAATATTAGTGAATTCTTGTTTTAAGTTTATCATTTTTTTTTAATAAGGTAAACCTTATATATAAAAAAGGATTGTCCATTAAAATAGCGTATGATTTTTATCATACTTAGACACGCTTTCGCTCAGTTGTCGCTCATAGCGGTACATAAGGCCCCGACAGTCAAATATCGATCGATATCTATCTGCCGGGATCTAAGTACCGATGGTGACAAATGATCTACTTATGAATAAAAATCATACGCTATTTTTTAATTGTGGTATAATAACTTTTTAGTTTATTAAGATGCTAATATTAATTATTACGACTCTTTTTAGATACAATATTAGTTAAAAACAAAAAAGTCAGCGAAGCTGACTTTTTAGGATTTTAAACGGAGAAAGAGGGATTTGAACCCTCGCGCCGGTTTGAACCGACCTACACCCTTAGCAGGGGCGCCTCTTCGGCCTCTTGAGTATTTCTCCAGATACTGAATTAATAAAATTATTATTCAATTACTGTCTTGTAGATATTTTCATTAAAACATTCTAACAAAGACAAAGATTAGTATAGCAAAAGCTTTTGATTTTGTCAACAGCTTTGAAGGACAATTTCATATAAATTATTTCCTTGGGAATCTATCACAACAATAACAGGGAATTCTTCCACATAAAGCTTACGGATCGCTTCTGTTCCTAAATCATCGTAGGCAATCACTTCCGAAGATTTTATTTTTTTTGAAAGTAATGCTCCTGCTCCACCAATTGCAACAAAGTATACAGCCTTATTTTTCTTGATCGCTTCAATTACCTGATCATTTCTTTTTCCTTTTCCAATCATCCCTTTTAAACCATGGTCTAAAAGTAGGGGAGTATATTTATCCATTCGGCTACTGGTTGTAGGACCTGCAGATCCAATAACCTGACCTTCCCGTTCCGGTGTGGGTCCAAGGTAATAGATCATATTATTTTTAATATCAAATGGCAATTGTCCCCCATCCATCATGGTATCAAACATTCTTTGGTGCGCAGCATCCCTTGCGGTATAGATAATACCTGTTATATAAACATAATCTCCTGCCCTTAATTCGGAAATTTCCTCAGGGTTAAGTGGTGTATGAATAAATTTTTCCAAGTTATTATCTCCTTAAAAATAATAAATATGCATATCTCTAATATCAATACAATATATTTGATATGCTCATCTTCTAAATCACTCTTGTGACATGACGATTCACATGGCAGCAAATATTAATGGCCACAGGAAGACCAGCAATATGGGTGGGGTAAGTTTCAATATTAACTCCAAGTGCCGTCGTTCTTCCTCCAAAACCTCCTGGCCCTATTCTTAACTGGTTGATCTTAACTAATAATTCTTCTTCTAGTTGTCTGATATGATCTAATTTATGTGCTTCATTTAAATCTCTAAGTAATGCTTTTTTCGCTAATAAGGCACATTTTTCAAAACTTCCACCGATTCCTATCCCTACAATAATGGGAGGACATGCATTGGGACCAGCTAACTTAACCGTTTCTAGTACTGCATTGATAACACCTTCCTTACCATCGGATGGTTTCAACATATAGATACGGCTCATATTCTCACTACCAAAGCCTTTTGGACTTACTGTAATCTCAAGCTGATCACCGGAAACTATCTCATAATGAATAACTCCTGGAGTATTGTCCTTGGTATTCGTTCGAATGAATGGATCTGAAACAATAGATTTTCTTAAGTAACCTTTCTGATATCCTTGCCGGATTCCTTCATTCACTGCTTCCTCTAGGTTCATTCCATCAATTTGGACTTCCTGACCAATCTTTAAAAATACAACTGCCATTCCGGTATCCTGACAGATTGGAATAAAATCTTTGGATGCGATATCCAGATTTTCTCCTAGTTGGCCTAAAATCTGTTTACCTAATACAGAATCTTCCTGATCGAAAGCATTTCGTATACAATCCTCAACATCTCTTGAAAGCTGGTAATTCGCTTCAATACACATTTCCTTAATATTTTGAATAATTTGATCGGTATGTACAATTCTCATAATACTCCAATCTTTCTGTATGAATATTGCCTATAATCGCTGCGAATAATTTTGATAACTACTATCTTTTTAAATCATCTACTATTTTTAATAATGGGACTATTGCATTACATTTGCTATAGCCCCATTCATCACCATTAATTACATTTCCTCGTCATCTTCAGAAGCTTCGGAATTATCCTCTAATTGCTCATCGATTGAAATGTCGTCCTCATCATACTCCTCATCAGCATCATCGGACAATAATTCATTTTCTTCCTCAACTAGCTCTTTTTCCAGATTCTGAATAATTTGCTCATCCGTATTTGTATCACTTTCTCTTACCTTTGCAATACTTGCTACCTTGATATCTTTTTCGGTATCAATATCAATTAATTTTACCCCTGAGGTTATGCGACCCAAAATAGAGATATCACTAACCATAATACGGATAATAATGCCTTCCGTAGTAATTATCATAACTTCATTTTCTTCATTAACAGCTTTTACGCCTACAACATCTCCGGTTTTATCGGTTATCTTATAGCATTTCACACCTTTTCCACCACGAAGCTGTACAGTGAATTCATCCACTTCAGTAAGTTTACCCATACCATTTTCAGATACAAAGAGTAAATACTTACCTTGGGTGTTTAACTGCATTCCAACCACTTGATCATCATCTGTCAAATTCATCCCAATTACACCCATGGAGGTTCTACCTGTAGGTCTAACATCTTTTTCTTGGAAACGAATACACATACCATTCTTGGTAACCAGTAAGATATCCTTTTGCTGATTTGTCGTTTTAACTTCAATTAACTCATCATCTTCACGAAGATTAATTGCCTGAAGTCCAGTCTTTCTGATATTTTCGTATTCCTTAATGGATGTTTTCTTAACGATACCTTTCTTTGTAGCCATAAAAAGGTATCTTCCTTTCTTATATTCCTTTAATGGAATAATGGCAGTGATTTTTTCCTCTGGTTGAAGCTGTAGCAGATTTACAATTGCTGTTCCTCTTGCAGTTCTTCCTGATTCCGGTATTTCGTAGGCCTTTAAACGATATACCCGTCCTTTATTCGTAAAGAACATGATGTAATGATGATTCGTTGTCATAAGGAGATCTTCGATGAAATCATCTTCAATCGTTTGCATACCTTTAATACCCTTACCACCACGGTGCTGACTCTTAAAATTATCTATTGTCATACGTTTAATATAACCAAGATTTGTCATGGCTATAACCGTATTTTCGTTTGGTATTAAATCTTCCATGGATATATCAAACTCATCATATCCAATGGAGGTTCTTCGATCATCACCATATTTATCTCGGATAAAGGTAATCTCTTCCTTGATTACACCTAGTAATTTTTTCTCATCAGCCAAAATCGCTTTATATTCCGCAATCTTAGCCTGAAGTTCTGCAAACTCTGTTTCCAAACGTTCTCTTTCCAAGCCTGTTAGGGCACGAAGACGCATATCAATAATCGCTTGTGCCTGCGCCTCTGAAAGTCCAAAGCGTTCCTTTAAGCGCTCTTTCGCAATGTTACCATTTTGAGAAGATCGGATAATTTGAATAACCTCATCAATATGATCTAAAGCAATCAGTAATCCCTGTAAGATATGGGCACGCTCTTCCGCTTTATTTAAATCATATCTGGTACGTCTGGTAACAACATCTTTTTGATGTTTTAAATAATAATCCAGCATTTGATATAGGTTTAATACCTTTGGTTCATTATTGACCAATGCTAACATAATCACACCAAAGGTATCCTGTAGCTGGGTATGTTTATAAAGATGATTTAGAATCACATTGGCATTGGCATCTCTTCGAAGCTCAATTACGATTCGCATACCAGTTCTATCTGATTCATCTCTAATATCAGTGATTCCATCAACTTTTCTATCTTTGACCAAGTCAGCAATCTTTTCAATCAAACGGGCTTTGTTCACCATATATGGAATTTCAGTTACCACAATCCGATTCTTTCCATTGGCCATCGGTTCAATATTGGTCACTGCACGAATTTTAATTTTTCCACGGCCAGTTCGATATGCTTCTTCAATCCCCTTAGTACCTAAAATTTCTGCTCCTGTAGGGAAGTCTGGTCCTTTGATAATAGCTAATAGCTCCTCTAAGCTGGTTTCCCGGTCATATTCTATATAATTATCAATGATTTTTAATACACCATTAATAACCTCCCGTAAATTATGAGGAGGTATATTAGTAGCCATACCAACAGCAATACCAGAGGTACCATTTACCAAAAGATTCGGGAATCTAGATGGTAACACTACTGGTTCTTTTTCTGTTTCATCAAAGTTAGGATTAAAATCCACCGTATCCTTATTGATGTCAGAAAGCATTTCCATAGAAATCTTACTTAACCTAGCTTCCGTATAACGCATAGCAGCTGCACCATCGCCGTCAACGGATCCAAAGTTACCATGACCATCAATTAATGGGTATCTGGTGGAAAAATCCTGCGCTAGTTTTACTAAAGCATCATAAATAGAACTATCACCGTGGGGATGGTATTTACCCATGGTATCACCGACAATACGGGCACATTTACGATGTGGCTTATCGGGACCATTGTTTAATTCGACCATGGCATACAGAATTCTTCTCTGTACTGGTTTCAGTCCATCTCTTACATCAGGTAAAGCCCGGGAGGCGATTACCGACATAGCATAGTCTATATAGGATGTTTCCATTGTTTTCTTTAGATCTACTTCATGTACCTTATCGAAGATAAATTCATCCATTACTTTTCCTCCATTTTTCTAACCACTCTGAACATTTGAAATATCATTAAATATCCAGATTCTTTACAAATTTTGCGTTGGCTTCAATAAATTCACGTCTAGGCTCAACCTTATCTCCCATCAAAGTGGTGAAGGTTAAATCAAGCTCGGAAGATTCTTCTTCATTCATGGTAACACGCAGTAAAACTCGTTTTTCCGGATCCATTGTAGTATCCCAAAGCTGATCTGCATCCATCTCTCCAAGACCCTTATACCGTTGAATCTTATTATTTTGATCTCGACCAATCTCGGTTAAAATTTGGTTAAGTTCTTCGTCACTATAGGCATAGCGAACCATCTTATTTCTCTCTATTTTGTATAAGGGGGGTTGTGCAAGATATACATACCCCTGTTTAATTAATTCTGGCATAAACCGATATAGGAATGTTAACAATAGGGTACTAATATGGGCTCCATCCACATCCGCATCCGTCATGATAATAATTTTATGATAACGTAGTTTTGTAATATCAAAATCATCAGAGATTCCGGTACCAAAAGCTGTAATCATTGCTTTAATTTCATTGTTTTCCAGAATCCTATCAAGCCTAGCTTTTTCTACATTTAATATTTTTCCTCTCAGTGGAAGAATCGCCTGCGTTGCTCTTGATCGAGCAGTTTTGGCAGATCCACCCGCAGAATCTCCCTCAACGATGTAAATTTCACATTTTGCTGGATCTTTTTCAGAGCAATCTGCCAGTTTTCCTGGTAAACTAGCACTTTCCAATGCAGTTTTCCTTCTTGTTAAGTCCCTGGCCTTTCTTGCAGCATCCCTTGCCCTTTGTGCTAAAACTGATTTCTCACATATTAGTTTTGCAATGGATGGATTCTGCTCGAGAAAATAAGTTAATTGCTCACTGACAATGCTATCAACAGCTCCCCTGGCTTCACTATTGCCAAGCTTTTGCTTTGTCTGTCCTTCAAATTGAGGATTTGGTAACTTAATGCTAATAATAGCTGTTAATCCTTCCCGGATATCCTCACCGGATAAATTTTGTTCGTTGTCTTTTAGATATTTTTTTGATCTTGCATAATCATTAAATGTTTTAGTAAGGGCACTTTTAAAACCGACAAGATGGGTACCACCCTCCGGTGTTGTAATATTATTGACAAAGCTATAGCAACCCTCATTATATCCGTTATTATGCTGCATGGCTACTTCAACATAGACATCATCCTTTTGACCTTCACAATAAATAATCTCCTGGTAGAGAGGATCCTTATGATGATTTAAATACTCAACATATTCCTTTATACCACCTTCATAGTGAAAGACTTTTTCTATGATTTCTTCTTCTCTTGCATCTCGAAGAATAATCCTAAGATTCTTTGTTAAAAATGCCATCTCCCGTAGTCTTTGTTTTAAAACATTAAAATCAAAAACGGTCTCTTCAAATATTTCCTTATCAGGCAGGAATGTAACTTTTGTTCCCTGAAACTCTGTATCTCCTAACTCTTGTAAAGGAGTTATTACCTTACCCCTCTCAAATCGTTGAGAATATTTTTTACCGTCGGTACTTATTTCTACTACCAACCATTCCGATAAGGCATTTACAACAGATGCACCTACACCATGCAATCCGCCGGATACCTTGTATCCTCCACCACCGAATTTACCTCCGGCATGTAGGATTGTAAAAACCACTTCAACCGCCGGTTTTCCTGATTTATGGTTAATACCAATTGGTATACCACGGCCGTTATCCATAACGGTTATGGAGTTATCCTTGTTGATCGTTACCTCGATGGTATCACAGTATCCAGCCAATGCTTCATCTACTGCATTATCAACGATCTCATATACTAGGTGATGTAACCCTCTTAATGAGGTAGAACCAATATACATTCCCGGTCTTTTTCTAACCGCCTCTAGGCCTTCCAATATTTGAATTTGATCTGCACCATATTCATTGTTCATAATACAATCCTCCAGTTTTCTTGGAGGATTTCACCTCCAGTTCACCAAACTCCTTATTCTCATCGGTTACTGTTCCATTAACCACATGAAATATCTTATTATTTTGAAATCTATGATTTACAAACTCTTCCAGCCCGGTACAAGTAATTATTGTCTGGATATCGCCTATACTATCAAGTAAATGATTTTGTCTTTGCCTATCAAGCTCTGATAACACATCATCCAATAAAAGAATAGGATTATCATTTATGATTGATTTCACTAAATCAATTTCTGCAAGCTTTAAGGATAATGCTGCTGTCCTTTGTTGACCCTGGGAACCATATTTTCGAATATCCGTATGATCTAAAAGGAAACTCATATCATCTCTATGAGGTCCAACATTTGTCATTTTTAATACTAGATCCCTTTCCAAGGATTTTTTTAATTTTTTTTCAATTTCTTCTTCTGTCACATTTGGTTCATATTTTAGGAACAATTCTTCCTTGCCCCCAGTTAACTTTTTATGTATTTCATAAACCAAATCGTTTAATTTTAAAATAAAGTCATTTCTTGTTCGAATGATATGAAGTCCATACTCAATCAGTTTAGAATCCCATATATATAGTGTATCCAATAAATTTCCATTAAAACTTATCTGTTTTAATAAGTTGTTTCTTTGTGATAATGTTTTATTATAATTTGACAAATGATGCAGATAAATTTTATTTAATTGACATAGTTCCAAATCTAAGAATCTTCTACGTTCTGAAGGACCATTTTTTATAATATATAGGTCTTCCGGAGAAAAAAACACAAGGTTAAGCATACCAAATAATTCACCTTGTCTTTTTATTGGGATGCCGTCAATTGCAACTCCCTTAGCCTTATTTTTCTTTAAATGTAAATCGATCCTATGGGGAATTTTATTTTTCTCTAGAAATATTCGAATATGGGATTCATCCCTATGAAATTTAATGATCTCTCTATCTTTACTACCTCTGTGGGATTTTGTTGTTCCACACAAATAGATTGCCTCAAGTATATTCGTCTTTCCTTGGGCATTTTCACCATATAATATATTTGTTCCTTCATAAAAATTCATACAAAGATCAGCATAGTTACGATAATCTTTTAGTTCCAATGATTTAACAATCATATTTGCACCAACAATTCTTTCTGCCCTTACCAACCCTATTTTATTATTTTAACATGGTTGCCTTTAAATTCAACTATATCTCCATCATAGAGTTTTTTTCCTCTTTGATATTCTACTTCACCATTCACTTTTACATTTCCATCCTGAATTTCAATCTTAGCTTCGACTCCAGAATCCACCAACCCGGCTGCTTTGATTGCCTGGCCAAGTTTGATATAATCTTCTCTTAATTTAATCTCCTGCATGCAAACCTCCATATTATGCTTTGAGTACAAGCCATTTAATCATTGCTACAATTCTATTATATCCAAATATTTTTATATAGGGATATAGGGCAAGAAATTCACTTGTTATTCTGCCTTGAATTACTTGCCCTGAATATTTTTATGATCTACGCAGTAACATTAATATTTACCGGTAGGATTAAATAGATATAGGATTGATCTTTATCTCTGATAAAGCACGGAGCTTTTGCATTAATTAAATAAATATCTACGACTTCATCATCAATAACTCTTAATGCATCCAATAAGAATTTTGGGTTAAAACCGATAATAATATTCTTACCTTCCATGGAAATATCAATTTCTTCTTTCATGGAACCAATCGAGGTATTAATCTTTAATTCAAAATTATTCTTATCAATATCAATAATTACCGGTTTTTTATCTGTTTCACGGATTAGGAGGGATGCTCTTTCAATACAGTTTTGAAGTTCTTTTTTATTGATTGACACTTTTGTCTCATAATCACTGGACAGCATCTGATCTATTCGATAATATTCCCCTTCAATAAGTCTTGTCAATACAACCGTATCATCGAATTCAAATAATGCATGTTTGTCTGTGAAATAAATATGGGTCATAGAGTCTACATCACCAGATAAAATCTTACTGATTTCATTTAATGTTTTACCCGGAATAATTACCTTCCTCTCTTCATAGGAATCCTTCAACTCTATTTTACGAATAGAAATTCTATGGCCGTCAAGGGAAATCACTCGTAATTCATTCCCCTTAATTTCAAATAGCTCTCCGGTCATAATCTTATTATTTTCATTATCAGAAATGGAGAATACCGTCTGTCTGATCACTTCTTTTAAAGTAAACTGTGATAATATAACCGCATTTTCTTTTTCAATCTCGGGGAGATAAGGAAACTCCTCACTGGATCTTCCTGATATGGAGAATTTAGCTTTTTCACAGATGATTTCTGTCATATAATTAGAGTCGGTCGAAATCTGAACATCATTTTCAGGAAGCCTTCTTACGATTTCAGAAAATACTTTTGCATTTAAAGCAACTGTACCAGGTTCTATTGTTGTCCCTTTTACCAAGGTTTCGATTCCAAGCTCCATATCATTTGCAATTAATTTTATATATTCATGATTCGCTTCGATTACAAGGCACTCTAGGATTGGCATCGTTGATTTTACAGGTATTGCTTTCAACACAATATTTACGCCATTCAATAGATCTGCCTTTGGGCATTGAATTTTCATATGTGCATAATCTCCCTTCGAAAAAATATATATAGATATAAAAAAGATTCTTAGAAGTAATAATAATAAGGGGTGTGAATTTGTTGATATCCTGTCTAATGCCGTTAGAATCAAGCTTTTCCGAAAATGATAAGGATGTCTACAACAAGATTTAAACCTGTGGAAATGATTGAAGTAATTAACATACAAATTTTGGCTAAGATTCTATAAACTATCTATCAACAGTTTATAGACTTCTTATCGACATAGAATCCAGAACAATCTTATTCTGGATTAATCTTCTTTATTAAGATGTCAATTGTGTTTTCAATGCAGAATCTTTTTCAATATCTTTTGCTATCTTGTCGCAACCGTGTAGTACCGTGGAATGATCCCTTCCTCCAAGTACCTTGCCAATTTCGGTAACGGACATTTCTGTTAAACGGCGGCATAAAAACATAACGATCTGCCTTGGATAAGATATACTTCTGCTTTTATCTTTAGAATAAATATCGGATGAATTTATATTATAGTGCTCTGCTACAACATCAACGATCAGTTCCGGTGTAATAACTTTCTTTTCGTTCGGAGAAATAATATCTTGTAATGCTTCCTCTGCTAAAAGAAGGTTCAAGTCTCTCTTCTTTAACCTGGAAAATGCAACAATCTTGGTTAGTGCCCCTTCCAGTTCCCGAATGTTTGACTTAATATTCGTAGCGATATAACGAAGAACTTCCTCGTCAATCGTATAACCGTCCAATTCTTCCTTCTTCTTTAAAATAGCCATTCTTGTTTCATAATCCGGAGGTTGTATATCTGCCATTAATCCATGTTCAAAACGAGAACGAAGCCTGTCCTCTAAAGTAAGCATTTCCTTAGGAGGGCGGTCACTGGATATAATTATTTGCTTTTTCGATTCGTGTAATGTATTAAAAGTGTGGAAAAATTCTTCCTGTGTACTTTCCTTTCCGATAATGAACTGGATATCATCAATTAACAAGATATCAATACTGCGATATTTTTCACGGAACTGTATGGTTGTTTTCTTTTGAATAGCTTCAATTAACTCGTTCGTAAATTTCTCGCTAGTTACGTACAATACTCTGGCTTCCGGATTTTGATCTAGAACAAAATGGGCAATTGAATGCATCAAGTGTGTTTTACCAAGACCAACTCCACCATAGATAAAGAGTGGATTGTAAATCTCACCTGGATTTTCAGCAACCGCTAAGGCAGCTGCCCTGGCAAATTCATTATTTCCGCCGACAACAAAGGTATCAAAAGTATAACGTGGATTCAAAAAGGTAGGAACGTTATTTACCTTCCTACTAATCACTGGCTTGTCCTTTTTCTCTAAAGTACCAACCTGGCTTGCTAAAACAAATTTCACGTCATACGCATCGTTCATAATTTCTTCGATTGAAACCTTTAGCAAAAGTTCATATTTATTCCGAATAATATTGATACTTGGAGGTCCTATACGTTCATCATTTATTAAAATCGTAATGACATGATCCGTTACATCATATACCTTTAGAGGGCGTAACCAGGTATTATATGAAACCTCAGTAATGCCGTATTCCGATACTAAATATTTTAAAATATCATCCCATTTAGATTGAATTAAACTTTTCATTATTGCCTCCATAAATACTCACATAGATATATATTATATCAATTCCACAAAATTTTCAATGGTAATTCTCTCATTCTTTATTTTTCAACATGTGATATTCTGAGAATGTGGAAGAGTGGATAGGGAAATTCACATTAGTAACATAAAGAAAAATGTTTATAAATCAAGCGAAAAGGAGCACCTAACATAGATTCTGGAAATAATTAATCCACGATAGATTCATTTTTATCAACATTTTTCAAGAAAACACATTATTAATAGGAAGAAATTATTTCAACATGGATAATGTGGATGAAACCAATTGACGTAATCTGGAACAAAATATACTCTTGACGGAAAAGAGGATTACGAATATAATAGACATGATATTCCAAAAATGAAAATAAAATAGCTTTAATTCGCTAACCATGGAATTTACGGTGTTTAAAAGGAGGTGTATAGCGATGAAAATGACATTCCAACCGAAAAAAAGATCCAGATCAAAGGTTCATGGATTTAGAAAAAGAATGAGTACAGCTAATGGTAGAAAGGTATTATCCGCCAGAAGAGCAAAAGGAAGAAAAGTATTATCTGCTTAGGTCGCAATTATGTGACCTTTTCTTCTATTTATAATTTTATGCAGGTAAAAGATGAAACAAACAGAATCGTTAAAAAAAAATCAAGATTTTAGAAAAATCTATCATACCGGAAAGTCATATGCGAATAAATATTTGGTCATGTATGTATTAGAGAATGACTTAAATAAAAACAGACTAGGAATATCCGTAAGTAAAAAAGTTGGGAATAGTGTGATAAGACATAGGATAACTAGATTAATTCGTGAAAGTTATCGTTTATCTGAAGATAAAATTTTAAAAGGATTTGACTTAGTTGTCGTTGCACGGGTAGGAGCAAAAGATAAGAGCTTTCATGAAATTGAAAGTGCATTATTACACCTGATAAGGCTCCATAAAATTGAAAATAAAAGAGCAAATTCGGAACAGATAGAGAGTGGAATGGTAGAGGTATAGATTTGATTATTAGAAAATTACTGATTACTCTTATTAAAATATATCAGAAATATGTTTCTCCTCTTAAGAGAAACCCTAGTTGTATCTATGCACCTACCTGCTCTTTCTATGCCATAAGTGCATTAGAAAAATATGGCCTTCTCAAAGGAAGCTATTTAGCAGTAAGAAGAATTTTAAGATGTCATCCGTTTCATAAGGGAGGGTATGATCCGGTTCCGTAATACTGAAATTAAATTAATTTGATTGTATTTTATGACAAGGATTAGAACTTGTCAAATAGGACAGAGGCTCTAAGGAGGAAAATATTGGTGTTTGCATTATTAACGAAAAGTGGTGGGATGTTAAGTCCTATTGCAGGTTTATTAGGCTTAATTATGAATGGAATATATGAATTCTTTCATATGTTTGGAATACAAAATATAGCGCTGTCAATTATCATTTTTACTTTTATTACAAAAGCATTGATGATGCCTTTGACAATGAAACAACAGAAATTTACGAAGCTATCATCTAGAATGAATCCAGAATTGCAGAAGATTCAAGCCAAATATAAGGGAAAGAAGGATGAAGAATCTTTAAGAAAACAGCAGGCTGAAACTCAGGCCGTGTATGAGAAATACGGAGCAAGTCCCACTGCTGGTTGTTTACCTCTTCTAATTACATTTCCGATTATGTTTGCCTTGTATGCTGTTATTAATAATATACCGGCTTATGTTACTGAAGTGAAAGTATTGTATGAAACAATTGCAACAGAGATTGCTGCTATACCTGGATATGAAAATGTTTTAAAAAGTCTTTCTGAAGGCTTAAGAGTGACTACAACCGAGTTTACCGATACAAATAAAATTATTGATGTACTAGCGAAATTTGGAACTGAAAATTGGAAACAGCTTGAAATAGAACTACCACAGTTATCGGCTACACTTAATAATATTGTTCCTAATATATTAAGAGTAAATAACTTCTTAGGATTAAATATAACAAATGCACCAGGATGGAAGTTTCCTGGAATTCTAATTCCTATTTTAGCTATGGGATTACAATTTATACAAGGAAAGCAGATGAGCATGCAAACTAAGGATGCGAATAAGGATAACCCTTCAGCATCTGCTATGAATTCGATGAATGTTGTTATGCCGATTATGTCCGGTGTATTCTGTATTACATTACCAATTGGTGTTGGAATCTACTGGATTGCAACAAGTGTATTTACAATAATTTCTCAGTTTTTTGTTAATAAGTATATGGATCGTATTGATGTTGATGAGCTCATTGAAAAGAATGTTTCTAAAGCTAAGAAAAGATCAAAAGTATCATCGACCGTGCCTCTACAGGAGTTAGCAAAGAAACAGACAAAGTCAATTAAAAACCCTGTTATTGAGAAGGAAAGAGATTCTGAAAATAATAATTCTATAGATGATAATACCGATGTTACAACAGATAAATCAGATTCCCATAATCCTACCAGTATTTCCGAGATAGCTAATCTTCTCAAGAACAGAAATAGTGAAAAGGGGGATAAATAGATATGGAATGGAAAGAATTTACTGCAAAAACAGTGGACGAAGCTTTAACAAATGCTATGATTGAATTAGAAACTACTGCAGAAAATTTAGAATACGAAATTATTGAAAAAGAAACCAGTGGTTTTTTAGGTATATTTGGAAAACCTGCAAAAATTCGCGTTAGAGAGAAGCTTACACTAGAAAACAAAGCAAAAAAATTCTTATCCGACGTACTATCTGCTATGGGAATTAATGCTGAAATTGATACGATATATGATGAAGCTAACTCTATGATCGATATTAATGTTATTGGCGATGAGATGGGTGTACTCATTGGTAAAAGAGGACAAACCTTAGATTCCTTACAGTATCTTTTGAGTTTAGTTGTTAATAAAAATACGGATAATTATATTAAAATCAAACTAGACACAGAGAATTATCGAGCAAGAAGAAAAGAGACACTGGAGAATCTAGCAAAGAATATTGCTTATAAGGTAAAGCGTACTAGAAAACCAGTATCCTTAGAACCTATGAATCCATATGAAAGAAGGATTATTCATTCTGCACTGCAGAGCGACAAATATGTAGAAACATATTCTGAGGGGGAGGAACCTTACCGTAAAGTAGTTATCAACTTAAAAAAGACAGTTCACGATTCAAAGCATAATAGATACGGATATAAAGGAAATAGTAAGAATTATAATAAACATTATAGTAGAGATTATCGTAAAGACTATGAGAAATATAAGGAAAGCAAGGAAAAGGCAATGCAAACAGAGAATGCTTAAACCTGTTTTTTAAGCCAAAGAGGGGTGTCTGAAAAGTAGAACATACTTTTAGGCACCCTTTTATTCTGTAAGATTCATCGGAAAGATTTAAGATATGAAAGGAGGAAGTATTATGAATACAGATACAATTGCTGCTATTGCAACGGGATTGAGCAATGCTGGTATTAGTATCATTAGAATTAGCGGCGATGATTCTTTAAAAATTATTGATCGAATTTATCAATCGAAAAATGGAAATAAATTATTGTCGAAAGAAAATAGCCATACCATTCATTATGGCTATATTGTAGATAATGGTGAAATCATCGACGAAGTAATGGTTGCTATTATGAAAGCACCGGCAACCTATACTAGAGAAGATGTTGTTGAGATAGACTGTCATGGTGGAATCGTGGTAACAAAAAAGATTCTAGAAATTGTCTTGAAAAATGGAGCAAGAATTGCTGAGCCCGGTGAGTTTACAAAGAGAGCATTTTTAAATGGACGTATCGATCTTTCGCAAGCAGAAGCGATCTGCGATATTATTCAGGCGAAAAATGAATTAGCATTAAAAAACTCTATCAACCAGCTAAAAGGGAAAGAATATGAAATCATCTGTGATTTAAGAAATGGGATTCTTCGTGACATTGCTTATATAGAAGCTGCTTTGGATGACCCTGAACACATAAGTTTAGAAGGGTTTGATATGCAGCTACGAGAAAATATTGAGAAAGAAACAAAGCTTATTGAAAGGCTGATTTCTGAATCAAAGAATGGTAAGATAATAAAAGAAGGAATAAAAACAATTATTGTGGGTAAACCGAATGCAGGAAAATCAAGCCTTCTTAACTGCCTCGTAGGAGAAGAGAGAGCTATCGTTACAGATATTGCTGGAACTACAAGAGATACTTTGGAGGAAACTATTAATCTGAATGGTATCACATTAAATATTATAGATACTGCAGGTATTCGTAAGACGGAAGATCTTATCGAGAAAATAGGTGTAGAAAAAGCTCTTCGTTTTGTTACAGATGCAGATCTGGTTTTATACGTAATCGATTCTTCAACTAATCTGGATGAAAATGATGAAGAAATATTTAGAATAATTCAAGATAAGAAGGCGATTATTTTATTAAACAAGTCAGATTTAAAACCTATGGTAAGTAAAGAGATAATTAAAGAGAAATCCAAACACCCAATATTACAAATTTCTGCAAAGGATAATCTAGGACTAGATGAATTTGAGAAAAAAATAATGGATATGTTCTTCCAAGGAGAATTATCTCTTCATGAGGATATTTATATTACGAATGAGAGACATCGAATGGAGCTTTCGAATGCATTGGAAAGTTTAAAGTTAGTTACACAAAGTATAGACAGTGGCATGCCCGAGGATTTCTTTAGCATAGACCTTATGAATGCCTATGAAGCTCTTGGTAGAATTATTGGAGAAAATGTAGAAGAAGATTTAGTCAATATGATCTTTAAGGAATTTTGTATGGGAAAATAATTTTATTGCAGTTTTGCTTAGATTATTATATATTTTAAAAATGTAGTTATTAATTGAGTTAGTTTATATTTGGATAAGTTGTTTAATATATTTATTGAATTAGAAAGGTATGGGGTAAGTATGTCATATATTTACGAAAATTATGACGTTGTTGTGGTAGGAGCCGGCCACGCAGGATGTGAGGCAGCCTTAGCTTGTGCAAGACTTTCCTTGAAGACAATTATTTTTACAATTAGTATGGATAGTGTTGCTTTAATGGCATGTAATCCAAATATCGGGGGAACATCAAAAGGACATTTGGTTAGAGAAATTGACGCTTTAGGCGGAGAAATGGGGAAAATTATTGATAAAACCTTTATACAGTCTAAAATGCTAAATGTATCCAAGGGACCTGCTGTTCATTCCCTTAGGGCCCAAGCAGATAAGCAGGATTATTCTACTGCAATGAGAAAGGTTCTGGAAAACACACCGAATTTAACCTTAAAGCAAGGGGAAGTTGTAGAAATACTTACAGAA
>JAAYQP010000161.1 GCA_012519195.1 Clostridiales bacterium
ATCCGTAAGTTTCCAGAACAACCGATCACCATAGAGCAACTACTGGAATATGAAACAATAACAAAAGAAGCTGCATTGTTTTTGGAGAAGCTAGTTGTTGCTGGATATAATATTTTTGTCAGTGGAGGCACTGGATCCGGGAAAACCACATTTCTCAATGTATTATCTAACTTTATCCCCCATGATGAAAGAGTTATAACAATAGAGGATTCTGCAGAGTTACAGCTTCGTAATATACCAAATCTAGTTCGAATGGAAGTGCGCAATGCAAATACCGAGGGTTTTAACGAGATTACCATTCGTGACCTAATAAAATCAGCCCTTCGCATGCGCCCAGACCGCATTGTAGTTGGGGAGATCAGGGATGGTGCAGCCTTTGATATGCTACAAGCCTTTAACACCGGCCATGATGGATCCTTATCAACGGGGCATGCGAATTCACCTAGAGATATGTTAAGCCGCATGGAATCTATGGTATTAATGGGAACAGATGTCCCGCTTATGGCAATCAGGAAACAGATCGCTTCTGCCCTAGATATTATCGTTCATCTTGGACGCCTTAGGGATCGATCAAGAAGGGTGCTAGAAATTACGGAAGTGCTAGATTACAAGGATGGTGAGATAGAGTTAAATCCACTTTATGCATTTGTTGAGACGGGAGAAGAAGGGAATCGAATTACTGGAGAATTGAAGAAGCTAAATAACTTGCACCAAAAAGACAAGCTTTATCGGGCAGGCATATTGAAGTCCTATGACAGTGCATAAGAGGGAGGGATTTCTTGATCGAAGATTACAATCGTTATCATTTCACTAAATTCGAATACATTCGCTATATTCTACAAGGTATTCTATTCGTATTAGTACTGGGAATCCTATTCTACCAAAGTATCTTTGGAGTACTATTTCTTATTCCGCTTGTCCTAATTTATCTCAAGAGAAAGAAAAAATTACTGATCAATGACCGCAAATGGGAGCTAAATCAGGAGTTTCGTGACAGTATTATTAGCTTATCAGCAGCACTGAATGCCGGTTATTCCGCTGAGAATGCTTTTGAAGAAGCTAGGAAGGATTTAAAACTTTTATATAGGGAGGATTCCCTTATAATGCAGGAGCTTTCCTATATCATTAAACAGATTCATATGAACATTTCGATAGAAAAAGCCTTATATGATTTTGGAAGGCGAACTGGTATTGAAGATATTATTAATTTTGCAGAAGTTTTTGCGACGGCTAAAAGAACCGGTGGGGATTTGATAAAGATCATTCAGACAAGTGCCAATGCAATCAGTGACAAAATAGAAGTAAAAAGAGAGATTATTACCATAGTTACTGGTAAAAAACAGGAGGCAAATATTATGAAGCTAATACCACCCGGTATCCTTCTTTACCTCCATTGCTTTACCCCTGGATTCTTAACTCCCTTGTATCATAATTTATTTGGGGTGATCATTATGACACTACTTCTGGCAATCTATCTAGGGGCTTATCTACTCGCCGATAAAATAGTATCCATCGAGGTATAAAGGAGGAAGGTGGATTTGACCTTATTATCAATCTTAATAGCGATTTTACTTATGATAGGTGCAGTTACTTTTTCTCTATCCTTAAGAAATAGAAGGGAGCTATTAAAAGGATTTGATAAGAAAGAGCATAAATTGTATTTTCTTTATCCTATGGCAGATCTAATTCTATCTAAAACGCCTCTGATCCAATATTTACACCGAAAAAGCCAGGTAAGGGAAGCAGGCAGAGCAATAAATGTTACCAATAAGCCGGAGGCATGGTTAAGGTTATATTGGTACAGTAAAATTTCTCTCTTTGTAATGGTTTTATATCTATTTCTTCTTATGGCATTCTTTAGTCAATTGCTATCTGGCGCAGATATGATGCTTTCGGAGGGATATCTTCGTCGTCCGAATCAAGGGGAGGGTGATCAAGAGGTTCAACTTAAGGTATCTTTAGATGCAATTGAAGAGGATGTACCATCTGACAATCGTTTAAGCAGCTATTCCGAAGAGATCACACTACATGTGGAGGAACGTAATTACAAAGAGGAAGAACTGGAGCAATTATTTGAGGAGGCAAAGGATTACCTAGAAATTCAGGTATTAGGTAAAAATGATAATGCAGATCGCATCTATGAAAATCTGGTCTTCCCTAGATCAATTCCTGGAACGGGTATTGCAGTAGATTGGAAACCAGAGGATCCAGAATTAATCCATAGGGATGGAACTATTAATAATGAATCCATCGGTCAGAATGGTAGGGAGACAATGGTAACATCCATTCTAACCTGCCAGGAGGAAGTTAGGGAACATCCAATGAAGTTTCATATTATGCCCAAGGAATATTCTCAGGAAGAGCAATTAAAGAGAAAGCTTAAGAAAGAAGTTGAAAAATCTTCAGAGAATTCGAGGCAGGAGCCATGGATTAAACTCCCGGATTCTATAGAGGGATATAAGATCCATTGGGAAGAGATAAAAAAGGATCATAGCTTCCTACTTGTATGCATGGGGATATTGACCGCAGTATTAGGATGGGTTTATAAAGATCGACAACTGGAAGATCAAATGAAACTTCGTAAGAATCAAATGCTGATTGACTATCCGGAGATCATTAATAAATTTAATCTTTTAATTACCGCAGGAATGACAATAAAACAAGCATGGTATAAGATCGCAGGCGATTACAAGCTTAAGAAGGAGGAAGGTTGCATCAAAAAGCGCTATGCCTATGAAGAAATGGTTTTAACCATGCAGGAATTAAAGCTAGGGATGCAAGAAATGATGGCCTATGAGGCATTTGGCAGAAGATGTGGGCTTCTCCCCTATATGAAATTTAGTTCTTTGATTGCTCAGAATCTAAGGAAAGGGAATCGGGGGCTATTAGAGCTATTACATAAAGAGGCAGTGGAAGCCTTTGAGGAAAGAAAGGAAAGTGCCAAACGTTTAGGTGAAGAAGCTGGATTAAAGCTTTTAGCTCCCATGATCATCATGCTAATCATTGTATTTATTATCATCCTAATTCCTGCCTTTATATCCTTCTATTAATATAATTAAATAATTGTGAAACGAGTAAGATGCCATAGCTAATCTATAACATATACAATATGGATATCCATAATTTTATCTATAATATATACAAAATTAATATAATAGCTAAGCTTCGCAATGATCGAATTAATAAATATAAGAAAGGAGCGCTGCTGAAGCAGTAAGATATGCAAATGAAAGAACAATGGAGAAAAATATTGAAAAAAGTGACTACTTTCCAAATGGATGGAATTGGGGTAGTAGAGATCATTTTAATATTAGTAATCTTGATCGGTTTAGTTGTTATTTTTAAAGATAATATAACAGAAATCATAAATAATGCATTTGAATCGATTACCAATGATGCGAGTGCCATAATAAATTAGGATTGAAGTAGGAAGGAAGCTTATCCATAGTGATATTGATGATAAGTAAATTTAGGATATAAAGGAGAGGTGTTTAAACTGAACAGACGGCAAAAACGTAATTGGAATCTGGAAGGTCTTATTACCGTATTCATGAGTTTGATATTACTATTAGTGCTTTCCCTGATCTTTACAATTATTGAAGGAGCCAGAGTCAGTACGGCTAAAGTTTATGCAGAAAGAGCCTTATATACGGCTATGGATTCGGTATTAGCCAAATATTATGAACCACTCTGGAGGGAATACCACATCTTTGCATTGAACACCTCTACAGACAAGGATACTTTCCGGGAAGGAGAAGTGCTTATAAAACTGGAGGAGTATATGAATCATAACTTGCATCCAGATCAGGGTATGGTTTCAACCAGCTTAGGAAAAGCGTTAGAGCTTTATAAGATAACCATAGATTCCTTAGCGGTCACAGATCAAGTGATGTTAACGGATTATGACGGGGAATTATTCTTAAACGAGGCAATAGAGTATATGAAATATCGTAAGGTAGGGGATGCCGTAGAGCTATTGCTCGATAAAATGTCCTTATTAGAGAAGCCTGGTAAAGTAAGTTATATTTATGAAGAAAAACTTAAGGTAGAAGAAGAACTAGTTGAAATTGATCGGGGCATTTTAAGATTAATGGAATTACTGGATGGAGTAAAGACAAGCAAAAAAGGCTTGGTAATCAATAAAAAAGGAAAAATAGAGACGGTACCCTATTTTATAAAGAAAATCAGTAACAAAGAAGTGATTAGCAGGGAAACCGTAGGAATTAATAATGAAGCAATCTTTCTTGAAGTTATGAATCTTTATATTTATCCGAATGAACTCTTTGAAATTATTGATAAAGGTATCCTTGAGCTTAAAAATGTAAATCATTCAATTGATCAAACCGAGGAAGATTGTGATAGGGTCAATTCTAAGCTTGCCCAGTTAAAAGAAAAAAGAGCAAGCATTACAGAGGGAGATGAGCTAACAGAGGAGGAGAAGTCCAAGTACGATGATTTAACCGAACAAATCAATCAATGCAGAGATGATAAGAAAGCTCTGGAGAGGAAGCGAAAGGAGTTAAAATCACAAAAAGGAGAATTAATCGATACAATTCATAGCAAAAAAGAAGAGCTAACTCTCTTGATGGATCAATTATTACCATTAATTCATGAAGCAAAGGAAGTAATAAAGCAAATTATAAGAAAGGTTGAGATTGCCCAGCCCCTATTGGAGGAATATGAGCAATTGTTAGATCGTGCTAAGGGGGAATTGAAGGAAGATATTTATCATGCCTTAATAGAAGGTCTTGAGAATTTAAAAAAATATACCTCCAAAGAGGGCTTAGGATATGATTTTAATCATATGAAAAAGATTCTGGATGATAACCAATCCATCCTTTCTGAAATGAAAACTGCGCTGATTAAGGCAACAGGAGATCTTTCTGATAATAATCTGGACCGGTCAAGAACTAATTTTCAAGTTGCCAAAGAAATTCTTAGGGCCTACCAAATCGATGGGTTGACTCTAGATTATGGATCTTTTGTATTCGCTGATAATCAAGCACTGGGGCTCATGGATACAATTATTTCAAATCTTTTGGGTGGAATTACAGGCTTAGTTATAGATCCAGAAGTAATATCTAAGAAAGAGCTAGCGGAAGGAATAAAACCATCGGAAATGGAAGCCTTGTCGGTGGAAGAGGAAGGATTTATTGATAAGTTAACCAACTTATTTAAGGAGTGTAACCTTGGTAGCAGTAACTTAGCTATCGGTGGAATTTTTGGAAGCATGGTGGAGGAAATCGGAACTTCTATAGACCTTAAGGAAGGAATTAAAATACTATCCGAGCTTATCTTATATCAGGAATATATCAAGGAGCATTTCTATTCCTATCCGGAAGGAGGACAAGTTTTACATGCAAGAAAACCTACTGCCTTAGACTATGAACAAGAGTATCTTCTCAATGGAAAGAAATCAGATAAAGATAATCTGGAATTGTTAATCGGTAGAATAATAGCCATCCGTATGGCAGCAGATCTAATTCCAATCTTGACAAATAAAACCATATGTAATGAAGCCAAGGCAGCAGCAACGGTCATAGTAGGTTTTACCGGCCTTCCAATTCTTATTAGTATTACTCAAACATTAATCCTTATCTTGTGGAGCTTTGCTGAAGCGCTGGTGGACACCTGTGCCTTATTGATGGGAAAAGAGCTAGCGGTGATAAAAAAGGATATTACAATGAAACTCCCTGATCTATTACTTTTAAATCGAGAGATGATCGAGAATAAAGCCAAGTCTTTACATGAATCAGATGGAATTACCATGTCTTATCATAATTATCTCACTATGTTCATACTTCTAAAAAACAGAAGAGATTTAATTTATCGCTCTATGGATCTAATACAGGAGAATCTTAGAATTCGATATGAAGATAATTTTTCTCTTTTACACTGTATGTTTGGATTTAAAACAGAAGTAGGTTTCTATATGAAGCCCAAGTTTATAGCTTTTAAATTCGTTCAGGAACATCTGGATTATGAAGTTAAAAATTTTCATTTCTATACTGAGGCAGAGTATTGCTACTAATTGGTATCAACTTTGGTGGCCTGGGATGTCCGCTCTTCTAGCTAATCTATATTACTTTAAAAGTAATTCTTTTAGAAAGTAGTTTATCGAAAGGATGAATTTACTTTTCAACATGAGAATAGATACTATTCTATTATATTAAATCAAAAAAATAATCTCTCTCCAGGAAATCATTTGCGATATATTTTCAATTCTTAATTCTCATTTCAATATTCTGGAAGAACGGACATCCCAGCCCATCAAAGGATTGGATGGAAGATAAGATGAAAAAGAAAAGTTTTAGTATCAAACATTTTATGAACGATAATTTTACGAATGATAAAGTGCAAAGATTACGATATCAAACAAAACAAGCATCTTTAACGGTAGAGGCATCCTTAATTTTACCCTTATTTATTTACTTTTTTCTTTTTTTTATTTATTTTATACAAATATTTACCTTGCAGGAAAGAATTCAATCAGCATTAACCAGGATGGGCTTGGATCTAGCAAAGGTGGCTTATCTCTACCATGAATTTCAAACGACAGAAGAAGCCCAGAACCTAGATCAAACTGTGTTTGAGATAGGTTCCGAAATTGGACTCCTAGAAATGGTTGATTCCTCGGTAAATAAAGCATTGCTAAAATTATTGTTTCGAAAATATGTGGGGGAGGATCAAATTAATGATTCTCATATACAGGGTGGCTTTCGAGGGTTGAATTTCTCCTACTCTAAAGTTCTTGATGATCAGGATCAGATTGATATTATTGTTTCCTATCCAATAAGAATACCGATTCAGTTGTTTGGAACCAAAGAAATGAATATAATTCAGAGAATCCAACTCCGTGCTTGGACGGGTCACAAGGTTGAACCTGCATATTCCACGGTTGAAGAAGGGGAGTCTGAGGATTCTTATGTTTATATCACGAAAACAGGCACCGTATACCATAAGAATAGGGAATGTTCCCATATCAAGCTGTCCGTCCGGTCCGTTAAAGGAATCCCCAGTGAATTGCGAAATAATCATGGAGGAAAATACTATCCCTGTGAGAAATGCTGCAATGGTAAGGAAAGCATAACAGCAACTTTCTACATTACTTCAGATGGGACAAGATATCACTCCAAGAATGATTGCCCAAAAATTAAACGGACGGTTTTGGAGATACCCCTTTCAGAAGCGGACAATCGCACCCCGTGTAGACGGTGTGGAAAATAAATAAAAACTTCGTATCCGAAATGTTTGATTTTGCCTGTAGTTATTTAATAGCAAGGAGGAAAAATGGTTGAAACAGCAATCAACGGAATTCTAGGTGCTTTACTGCTCCTATGTGGAATACAGGATCTTCGAAAGAAAAGACTCTACCTTTGGCTTGTTCTAGTGGGGGCAATATTAATTGGAATTTGTATTCCATTTAGTGATTCTCTCACATGGTTCAATCGGATGGGAGGTGCTACGATAGGGATTGTTGTCATCCTGATAAGTCTTGCAACCGGCGGTAAGATTGGAATGGGAGACGGTATATTATTATGCGTAACTGGAATCGGTTTAGGATTTTGGACTAATCTTGAATTATTCGCACTTGCTCTACTGGGAGCAGCAATTGTATCAATAGTACTACTAATCTTTCGGTTAGCTGATCGGAAGAAAAGTATCCCTTTTGTACCTTTTCTACTTATTAGTTTTATCCTTATAAAAATATTTTCCTAGCGGTAATTACCCTAGAATGATAGGAAGAAATCGTTCTTCATAAAGGTGAGAATATCTGATTATTTGTGAAAGGTATGAAATATTATGGAAGGAAACTATCCCTTACAATGGGAGAGAAAGTTGCGCGGTAGTTTTACTGTGGAAGCAGCCCTAGTGATGCCAATGGTAATCCTAATTATATTTTCGATATTTTATCTCACATTTTATCTACATGATAGGAATCGAATTCAGAGTAGTATTGATCGAGCTTTATATAGAGCCGGTTTCATGACAAAGCATAAATCAAATATGTTTACCGGTGAAATTTATTATGAGAATATCAATGATCGGACTGTGCTTTACTCACTTGTTGGAGATACAGGGGAGATTGAGAATGATATTAGGCGATATGTTCAAGATAGTTTATCTAGCGGATTATTTCTAAGCAAAGTAAGGGAAGTTGAAGTGGAAGTAGGTAAATTTAGTATTACGATTCAAATAAAAGTTCAAACAGATGATAGGATCCCGCTTATGAAGTTTTTCCAACCTAAGGGTTATGAAAGGATGAAATCGAAATTTCAGGTTCATGATCCTGCAGAAGCAATCCGAATATCAGAGGTAATCCTGGACACAGGAGGAAAAGTAAAAGGTGTGAAGGAACTGAAAGAAAAGCTAGATCAACTACATCAATAAAGAAAATTAATTTTCTAAGTTAAAATTTATTGATAGGAGTGGAGTTCATGAAAGTAGAATACAAAAGAGACTTACATCATAGTTTTATGATTTTGTCTGAGATCAATGATTCTACAATGGAATCCTATTGTATCAAGATGCTAAGCTTCCAGAAAATCGAGGGTATACTACCATTGGAGCAGCATACCATTAATAATAAGATTTTGCTTTATTATGATATTACGGCCAAACAATCAATGATGAACGTATTCGATAAAGCGGTTCTATCTTATAGTAGAGTTAAGAATATACTATTAGGAATGATTCATATTATTGAAAGGGCTTACGATTATTTATTAATGGAGAATGATTTTATCTTGATGCCAGAATATATATATCTGGATGTAACCAATGAAAAACCCTCTCTTTGTTATTTACCGGGATACCAAAAAGATATCAAGGAGCAGATGTGTGCCTTCATTGAATATATTATGGATAAGATTGATTATAAGGATAGGGAAGCCGTACTGCTGGTATATCGTTTGTATGCCATTAGTAAAGAAGAGGGATTAACCTTTGGACATATCCAAAATGTAATTCAGAGCCATGATTATGGGAAGAATAGCGGCTTGAGTTCCTCTAATCACTCTAAAAATAGGCAAGATGATAATGCTAGTGTAAACAAAGGAAAGGGGAAGGATAAGTTAGACGGTATGGATAAGCCAGATGATATTGATCGGTTAGTCAGTATGGGTATTGCTACCGAGAAAAATGGGATAGTGCTTGAGGATAAGGAAAAACCGAAACCAGAGAAAAAACCGAATATTAAAATCCCCAATATTAATATACCGGTTATGATGGAAAGGCTGACCGGGGAAAAGGAAGTATTCTGCTATCCATTGAAAACTTATTTAATAACTATTCTATATGTCTTGGGAGGAATCCTCATCTTTGTCCTTGGTATCTTTACTAAAGTGTTCTATAATTCGTTTGGAAATCGAATCGATTACAGTAAGTTATTTGCCTTTCTTCTTATTTTGCTATGTCTAGAAAGCTTTCTAATAAAAAAAACATGGGATAAAAAACATCGAATAACTAAAATGGTTACTCATACGGAATACATTGATCCTAGACAAGATTTGGCAGCAGTAAATTCTGAGAGCAAAGAGGGAAATATGCTCTGTGAGGGACCTGTTCCATGGGAAGCAAATCATGGATTAATGGAATATAGCTTGGACTATAACTTTAGCAACAGAAAAGAATTATTCTCCAATGATAGTATTAGTGATTATGGAGAGGAGGATTACAATCCAACTTGCTTACTGAATCCGGTTATTAAGGAAGAATCGGACTATTTTCTGCAACCCTTAGATGCAGAGCAATTTGAAAGGATTAAGATAAAAGAAATCCCCTTTTTTATCGGCAAGTTGCAAAAAAATGTGGATTACTGCCTCAAAAAAGACGTGGTCAGTAGATATCATGCCAAGATTACGAAGGAAGAGGATCATTTCTACATAACAGATCTTAATTCTACCAATGGAACTTTTGTAAATGGAGATCCATTAATAACTTATCAGCCAAAGGAGATATGTCCTGGGGATGAAATCGCATTTGCAGATATTAAATATAGATTTATCGTGGATTAAGGGACTGTTATAACAGTCCCTTAAATCATACCCTAGCTCGACTAGAATTCTTATTGTAAATACACTGGATACAGTGGTACAATATAGTTAATAATTTCTTGTTCTAGAATGAGCAATATACTATAATTTAAGGGTTTAGCAAGGAGATAAGAAATATATTTATTGGGGGTAAGCAAATGAAACAATATGTAATGGCACTTGATCAAGGTACTACCAGCTCTCGTTGTATCATATTTGATAAGTATGGAAAAATAAAAAGCGTGGCACAAAAGGAGTTTACGCAAATTTATCCAAAGCCCGGATGGGTAGAACATGATCCAATGGAGATCTGGTCTTCACAAATTTCTGTAGCTACAGAGGCTATGGCAAAGCAAGGCATTAATGCCAATGAGATCGCGGCTATCGGTATTACCAATCAAAGAGAAACTACGATTGTATGGGATAAGAGAACCGGAGCTCCGATTCATAACGCCATCGTATGGCAATGCAGGAGAACTGCCGATACGATTGAGGATTTAAAGAAAAAAGGCCTAGAAAGCTATATTAAAGAAACTACGGGATTGATACCAGATGCTTACTTTTCAGGAACAAAGATTAAGTGGATTCTGGATCATGTTCCCGGCTCTAGGGAAGAAGCAAAAGCAGGGAATCTGATGTTTGGAACCGTTGACACCTGGCTAATATGGAATCTTACAAAGGGAAAAACCTTTGTAACGGATTATTCCAATGCTTCTAGAACTATGCTTTTTGATATTCGCAAACTATCTTGGGATGATAAATTATTAAAGGAATTGGACATTCCAAAGAAGATGCTTCCTGAAGTGAAACCATCCAGTGGTATCTACGGATATTCTGATGCATCCCTCTTTGGAGAAGAAATCCCCATAGCTGGAGCAGCAGGGGATCAACAGTCTGCACTTTTTGGACAATGTTGCTTTACCCAGGGAGATGTGAAAAATACTTATGGAACCGGATGTTTCTTATTAATGAATACAGGGAATAAAGTTATTGAATCAAAAAACGGCCTACTTACTACCATAGCGGCATCTACCGGAGATAAACCGGAGTATGCTCTGGAAGGTAGTGTTTTTGTGGCTGGGGCAGCGATACAATGGTTACGGGATGAATTACAGCTAATTCGGACAGCTTCAGAAAGTGAGCAATGTGCATTACAGGTTTCGGATACCAATGGAATGTATGTAGTTCCAGCTTTTACAGGTCTAGGAGCACCTCATTGGGATCAGTATGCCCGGGGTGCAGTTGTTGGGCTTACCAGGGGATGTAACCGGAATCATTTCATCCGGGCTACTTTGGAAGCAATTGCTTACCAGACTTATGATGTATTAAAAGCAATGGAAGCGGATTCCGGTATTCTTCTTAAATCCCTCAAGGTGGATGGGGGAGCCTGTGCAAATCGTTTTCTAATGCAGTTTCAAGCGGATATCTTGAATACCAAGGTTTATAAGCCAGAATGCATTGAAACTACGGCATTGGGAGCAGCCTATCTGGCTGGGTTAGCCGTAGGATTCTGGAAAGATAAAGATGAAATTAAAAGAAACTGGGATATTGCAGAGGAATTTCTTCCTCAGATGACAGAAGAAAAGAAGGAAACTTTGGTCAAGGGATGGAGAAAAGCGGTTACACGATCCTTATCATGGGATGATTAGAAATAGAGTGGGAGTTCGTTGATTTATAATCTATGGATATGAAAATTGAAAAAACATCAATGCATGAGAAAAGGAAGTATCTTATATGATTATTGATAGACTCAATGACAGTTTAAATGAGAAAGGTTTTCGAAGAATAAATTCCAATCGAGAGGATATTTATTTATTCTATCTAGTAAAGGACCTAGATGTTTATATTGTTTCCATAATGCATGCATTCGATGGGAATGAGTATACGGTAGAGCAGTATCGGCATATCCTCCAACAGATGAAAAATAATTTTATCCATCAAGGGATATCTTCTGTGCACCTTCTTAGCCTCATCTATACAAAAGCAGCTGAGAAAGTAAAGCAGCTGTGTCTGGAGGATGGGGATACCCACTGGATTATTGATTTAAATGCATATCAGCTAATTATATATGAAACTCAGGCCTCTGATTTTTTAGAACTCTATAATGAAATACAGAAGTTGTTAGAGGAAGAGAGATACTTAGAATATGCACAGTTTTCTAGTGACTCCAAGGATTTTGAATTAGAAGCAGCCTTTCACGGCTGGAATCAATCTCGATTTCGGCCTGGAGCAAAGGTACGATGGATCAGCCCCCTGAATACCCTAATAATCTGTGTAAGTATTGCGGCCTTTCTTTTATTACATTATAGTGGATTGTTTGGGGGAAAAAGTCGTATGATGGCAGATGGAGCTCTTTCCTGGATTTTTATAAAGGAGGATAAACAATATTATCGATTATTAAGCTCGATGTTCATGCATTCTGATTGGAGCCATCTAATAAATAATATGTTAGTCTTGTTTTTCGTTGGAGATAATTTAGAGAGGGCAGCAGGCAAGATAAGATACCTATTAATCTATTTTGGTTCGGGGATCATTGCAGGAATCACTTCCATCAGCTATAATATGGTAAAGGATAATCTTGTATTTTCCATCGGTGCATCCGGTGCAATCTTTGGAATTGTAGGAGCAATGTTATATATCCTGATTGTTAATAAAGGTCATCTTGAAGATATCAGCAGCAGGCAGATTATTCTTTTTGCCGCATTTAGTCTCTATGGAGGTATTGCCAATGCTGTTGTTGATCAAGCGGCTCATATCGGTGGTTTTGTGGCAGGATTGCTATTAGCAATTCTCCTCTATCGCAAACCTAAAATGAATCTGGAATAAACTTTTGCAAATAAGCAGAAGGAGAGGTACAAGGAATGAAAATTAATATTTACTATGGTGGTAGGGGGTTGATTGAGGACCCTACCCTTTATGTTATCAGTAAACTGACTACTGTTTTAGAAGAGCTTAGAGTACAGGTCGCCAGATACAATCTTTATGAGGAAAAGAACGCAATCGCCATGTTGCCAAATACGCTCAAGGAAGCAGATGGTGTAATTCTTGCAACTACGGTAGAATGGCTGGGGATTGGCGGATTTATGCAGCAGTTTTTAGACGCATGCTGGCTTTATGGGGATAAAGAAAAGCTGAGTACATTATATATGTTACCCATTGTTATGACGGGAGTCTATGGTGAAAGAGAGGCAGAACAAACCTTGATTAAGTCTTGGGAAATTCTAGGGGGGACACCATGCCAGGGATTATGTGCATACGTGGAAGATCATGTAGAGTTTGAGACAAATCCGGATTATGCCAAGACAATAGAAAAGAAAGCAGAAGAATTTTACCGAGTAGTAAATCAGAAAATAAAAATACTGCCCTCCAGTGCCATTGAATTAAAGAAAAATGTACTTCGAAATAATTCCATTATGCTTACTCCTCAGGAAAGTGAACAGCTTTCCATGTATGTATCGGATGATACCTATGTAAAGAAGCAGAAGGAGGATATTGAAGAGCTTTCCCAGATTTTCAAGGAACTGCTGGATAAAAGCGACAAAGAGGCAGATCAGGAGTTTCTTAAAAATTTGAGGGATAACTTCCATCCTATTGATGATTTTTCTGCTTCCTATATGATTGAATTATCTGATATTAAGAAGACTTTAGTAATTGAGGTAAATAATAAACGATTAAAATGCTATTACGGTGATAAAGCAGATGCTGATGTAATAGCAAAAACGACTCACAGTGTTATGAATCGTTTGGTTCATGGTCGTATCACCTACCAAGGAGCATTTATGTCAGGAGAATTGACTGCTAAGGGGAATTTTAAAACCCTTCGTACCTTTGATCAGATCTTCCGCTTCAATCTACTATAAGGTCAATCGTTATAAGGGCAATAGTATGGTGAAGGATGTTTCTTTATCATTAGAGGTAACTTGAATCGATCCATAATGAAGATCTACAATTTTCTTAACAATGGCTAGACCGACCCCTGTTCCATCCTTTTTGTAGGTTACAAAAGGAGTAAATATGGTTTCGATCTCATCGTCTGGAATCGGTAGACCATTATTACTAACTTGTAGTGAAAGCTTGGGGATGGAAGATCCATTCTCTAGATAAGCAAGTTTAATTCGTATGTAATCGCCAGGCTTCGTAGCTTCGAATGCGTTCTTAACCAGGTTAGATAGTACCTGTTTCAACCTTTTTGGATCACAATTGTAGTTGGAAAAGTAACCTTTACATTCGGGGTCTACGGACAGAGACAAAGAAATCTCTTGGGAGATTGCTTGGGGCATAAAGGTGCTTACAATATTATTTACTAAAGCGATTAAATCTGTATTTTCTTTATTAATGATGTTACAGGTATTTAGTAAAGAGGCATCTGCCATCAATTGTTCCATATCATTTACTAAATCTTGTAGCTGATTCCAATATTTGAACTCTTTCGTTTCGGGATGCTTGTATTCAATATATTGGATAGTTCCTTTTAATAGGGATAAAGGATTTCGAAGTTCATGTACTAAAATTGAATTGAATTTCTTGTTGTCTGAAATAATAGATTGGATAATCTCTTCAACTTCCGGATTGCTTTTTAGAAGATTAGCAAGAGCCTCGTAACTTTTCTCAGATAACATGGGTGTTCCTCCTATCAAAATATGGATTGAAATTATAATCTATTTATTTTGGAAAGAATTTTGGGTTGAATTTAAAGAAATGCAGGTTTTCACAATTAAGATGGTATCAAATTATGGAAATTTTTGCAATATAAAGCTTTTAACAACAATCGACATAGGAGGTATTCAAATGCAGAATCAATGTATTTTCTGTAAAATAATTGATGGACAGATACCATCAGCGACTATTTATGAGGATGAAGATTTTAAGGTAATTATGGATATTTCACCAGCAGCAGTAGGACATGCCATCATGTTACCTAAAAAACATTTTTCGAATCTCTTTGAAATGGATGATAATACTGCCTCACGGGCGCTTATCGTAGCAAGAAAAGTAGCCACAGCAATGAAAGAAGAATTGGGCTGCGACGGGCTTAATATGTTACAGAATAACGGAGAGGCAGCAGGACAGACCGTATTCCATTACCATATCCATCTTATCCCTAGGATGAAGGAAGATACGATCAACTTATCCTGGCAGCAGAAAAGCTATGGAGATGGTGAAGCTGCTAAGATAGCGGAAGCTATTGCGAAAAGAATTCTGTAGGCAAAATAACGTATGATTTTTAATCCATAAGTAGACTATTTTCGCCATCAGTACAAAGGCCTCGACAGATCGATTTGTCTGCCAAGGCCTTTGCACCGCTATGAGCGACAATTAAGCGAGAGCGTGTCTACATCGGATAAAAATCATTCGTTATTTTTTATCTTTGATTTTCTTTTATTAATTGAATGATTGTTTCAATAGAATTATTTAATTTGCTATTCTTCATGGCTTCAATATATTTGTGTTTAGATTCCATCACGGTCTGAATCGCTTGAAGAAGGGTTGAAACACTAAGATTTTCTTCTGGAAGTACAAAAGAATAACCCTGATGTTCAAAGGATTCTGCATTCAGAATCTGATCACCTCGGCTTGCTCCCTGAGGAAGTGGAATCAGGATATTGGGCTTACGAAGAGCTAGTATCTCACAAATTGCATTTGCTCCTGCCCTTGAAATAACAAGATCAGCAGCTGCAAAAAGGTCATTTAATTCATTACGGATATATTCAAATTGTACATAACCGGATACTCCCTTTAGTTTATCATCTATGTTTCCCTTACCGCAGAGGTGAATAATCTGATAATCCCTTAGGAGGGTAGGCAGCATTCCACGCACTACCTCATTAATTGCACGGGAGCCTGTACTTCCCCCAATGATTAAGATCGTCAGTTTGTTGGCTGTAAAGCCACAAAAGTCTAGTCCCCTGATTTTGTTACCTGCAAATAACTCCTGCCGAATGGGGGTACCAGTGAGTACAGCTTTTTCCGGAGGTAGATATTTCACTGTTTCAGGAAAGTTAGCGCAGACCTTTTTAGCTGCCGGAATTGCTATCTTGTTAGCAAGACCGGGAGTCATATCTGATTCGTGAATGATCACCGGAATTCGATGCTTCTTTGCAGCTAATACAACGGGTACAGTAACAAAACCACCCTTTGAAAAGACAATGTCTGGGTTTAATTTTTTTAGAATTTTACAGGCCTCAATATATCCTTTTATAACTTTAAATGGATCGGAAAAATTCTTTAAATCAAAGTATCTTCTTAGCTTACCAGAAGATATTCCATGATATGGGATATGATATTCTTCAATCAGTTTTCGTTCGATTCCCTTATAGGAGCCGATGTATTGGATATCATAGCATTCCTTTTTCAAAGCTGGCAGCAATGCAATACAAGGAGTAACATGGCCGGCAGTACCGCCACCAGTTAACACAATGCGCTTCATTGGTTGGACCTCCATTTCTTTAATGCCTTTGCTAGCTGATCCGGACAGGAGGTTGATTTATAGCCACAAGATATTCCTTCTAACCGGTTAATCACTTCATCCACGGACATTCCAACGACTAAACTGGATATCCCACTTGCGTTGCCTGAACAGCCTCCTTTGAAATTTACGGACAGAATGCGATTTGATTTTTCTTCAATTTCTAATTGGATTTCACTGCTACAGACACCTGAAGTTTTGTATACCATCATTAATCCCTTTCTTTCTTATATGCTGCTCAATAATTATGTATTGTTTGTTTTAACTCGTGATTTAGTACATTGTATCTCAGAAATTTAATTTTTGCAAATTATTTCATTTACTGAAAATTACAAATTATGAAGTATAGATACGTTTTTGTTTATTTTTTTAATTAAAAATAGTATTGACAGAAGAAAATTATAGTATTTAATTTAAAAATGTCAAGTAAATTGTGTTTTTATGGTATGGCTAATGATATGGATATTGCTATTTAATCAGGAAATCATATATAATTAACACCATAAAATTCATTTAAAATGATAAATAAGAGCAAAAACATATAAGTACCCAAAAAAGTACTTGAATAAAAACGCAGTAGACTAAAAAACAGGAGGTTCTTGAATGAGAAAAATCGGAATTATTGGTGCGATGGAGGAAGAAGTCAGCATCTTGAAAAAGCATATGAAGGATACCAAGGTAAGTAAGATTGCATCCACAGAGTTCTGCGAGGGTATTTTAGAAGGTAAGCAGGTGGTTGTCGTACGCAGTGGAATCGGTAAAGTAAATGCTGCTATTTCTACACAAATTCTCGTTGATCGGTATCAAGTAGATGCGGTAATTAATACCGGAGTGGCCGGATCCCTAAGAAATGAGATTAATATTGGAGATATTGTACTTTCCACCGATGCCTTACAACATGATATGGATGCAACCGGTTTTGGCTATGAAGCGGGGGTAATTCCAAGAATGGAATGCTCCATCTTTCAGGCAGATGAAGGATTACTCTTAAAAGCAAAGAAAGTCTGTTCTGAGCTAATACCGGAGGTAGGAGTACACACGGGAAGAGTTGTTAGTGGTGATCAGTTCATATCAGATAGTAGGAAAAAAAAATGGTTGCTTCAAAATTTTGCTGGATACTGTACGGAAATGGAGGGAGCTGCAATCGCCCAAGCAGCATATCTAAATAAAATCCCCTTCTTAATTATTCGTGCCATTTCCGATAAGGCGGATCAGAGTGCAGAGATGGCATATTCTGAGTTTGAGGAACTGGCGATTAAAAACTCGGTAACATTACTAACTGGTTTAGTTCCACAGCTTTCATAATAAACAAGCTATTTATTCAGTGTTATTATTTCAGCACCGGTATAAAAATGGCATAAAATTACAGGATAAGTACTGCCTTCCTGAGCCATGGCATTACAACTGTATTGACTCAATCCCACACCGTGCCCGACGCCGGTGGTTATAATACGAATCTTACCATTATAATCTTCTAGATAGAAATGACTAGAATTCAACCCTAGAGCCTTGGCAATTTCCTCACCGGTTACGGTCTGGTTGCCAAGGTTTACTTTCGTTACATAACCTGCACTGTCCCGCTCCGCAAGTGAAACTTCATTCAGAAAATTTTCTTTCGTAAGATTAATTTCTGGATATTGCTTTTCAAGGAATTGTATTAAATCAGAGGTAGAGTATTCGGATATTTTTAGATAATTCGTAGAGGTCACATCATATTTACTGGATACACTTGTCAGATAAGGGATATCAAGGCCCCAGGCCTCGGAGGCATTGCGGGTATACCCAGAGCCTGTTTCAAAAAAAACAGGAAGAATTAAATCACCTTCATAGACCAGAACTTCATCCCTGGTTGCATAAACGGCGTTTTCAATTTTAGTAAAGTAGGTCATGTAATTCTCTGAACCCCAATACTGTTCCATTTCTGAGATATCGATATAGGACAAGCCAAGTTCAGAGGTGGAAAAGTTTTGATTCTTATGTCCTTCCTCAGTCAACAAAGCTATATTATACAGAGCATAGGTTCTTGCAATAACAGCCTGCGCTTTCAATGCTTCCATATGATATCCTGCCGGCATATTTGCAGCCACAACCCCCATAATATATCGATCAAAATCTAAATTTTCTACGTTACCACTTAATTGATAGGTTATATTAAAATTCATGGTTTCAATCGAATTACTATTCTCTTTGCTATAGGTTAAAAATAGAGTAAGGAGGAAGGGGAAAAGAAGTACAACAATGCAAACAATACAGGTTTTAATAAAAATTTGCTTCATGACAGCCCTCCGTTGGCATTCCATAATTAATATATTATATTAGTGGGTAGGTTGTTTATGTATCGGGGACAAGATTTTATCTAGTTGTTATTCCTATATTTTACAAGACAAAATAAGAAATCTTATATATATTGTTATATCTTTGACAAAGACACCTCCTTTATCTTTACAAAGCATTTAAAGAGTGTTAAAATTATAACGATTTTTGGGCTAAATTAGCCCTTTCATAACAAAGGAGGAAATTCAAATGGCTAGAACCAAACAATCAATGGATGGTAATACAGCAGCCGCACATGTCGCCTATGCGTTTACAGATGTTGCTGCGATCTATCCAATCACACCTTCCAGTCCCATGGCCGACGTTGTTGACCAATGGTCCGCTGCAGGTCTTGAAAACATATTCGGTAACCAGGTTAAGGTTGTTGAAATGCAATCCGAAGCAGGTGCTGCAGGAACAGTTCACGGTTCCCTTGCTGCGGGTGCGATTACAACAACCTTTACAGCGTCTCAGGGTCTTCTTTTAATGATTCCTAATATGTATAAGATTGCTGCTGAGCAACTCCCATGCGTATTTGATGTCTCAGCTCGTACGGTTGCTACACAATCCTTAAATATTTTTGGTGATCATAGTGACGTATACGCTTGTCGTCAGACAGGTTTCGCTATGTTAGCGGAATCAAATCCACAGGAAGTTATGGATTTAAGTCCGGTTGCACATCTTGCTGCAATTGAAGGAAAAGTTCCCTTCATCAATTTCTTCGACGGCTTCCGAACCTCTCATGAAGTACAAAAAATTGAAACATGGGATTACGCCGATCTAAAAGAAATGTGTAATATGGATGCGGTGAGAGCATTCCGTGAACATGCTTTAAATCCAGAGAAACCTGCTATGCGTGGATCCCATGAGAATGGAGATGTATTCTTCCAGCATCGTGAGGCATGTAATTCTATATATGATGCATTACCAGGTGTTGTTGAGAAATACATGGGTATGATCAATGAAAAACTGGGTACAGATTATGATTTATTTAACTATTATGGAGCTCCGGATGCAGAACGTGTTATTATTGCAATGGGATCCTTCTGTGATGTGGCAGAAGAAGTTGTTGATTACTTAACCGCAGCTGGAGAAAAAGTGGGACTTGTGAAAGTTCGCTTATATCGTCCTTGGGTTTCAAACTCACTTCTTAAGGTACTTCCTAAGACCGTTAAGAAGATAGCAGTTCTTGACCGTACGAAGGAGCCAGGCTCCCTTGGAGAACCTTTATATCTTGACGTTGCTGCTACTCTTCGTGAAGCGGGATGGAGCGATGTCATCTTAACTGGTGGCCGTTATGGACTTGGTTCTAAGGATACTCCTCCTTCCTCTGTATTTGCTGTATTTACAGAATTAATGAAAGATGCACCTAAGCTTCGTTTCACAATTGGTATTGTGGATGATGTTACCAACCTAAGTTTACCAGAAGTGAAGCCGGCTCCAATTACCTCAGCACCGGGAACGGTAGAATGTAAGTTCTGGGGACTTGGTGGAGATGGTACTGTAGGTGCGAATAAGAACTCTACTAAGATTATCGGTGATCATACCGACAAATATATTCAGGCATATTTCCAATATGATTCAAAGAAAACAGGTGGTGTGACAATTTCTCATCTTCGTTTTGGTGATAAGCCAATTAAGAGCCCATATTACATAAATCAAGCAGACTTTGTTGCTTGCCACAATCCATCCTATGTAACCAAGGGATATAAGATGGTGCAGGATGTTAAGCCAGGTGGAATTTTCTTAATTAACTGTCAATGGACCGATGAGGAGCTGAATACAAAATTAAATGCGGAAGCAAAGAAATATATTGCTGACAACAAGATTCAATTATATACCATCAATGCCATTGATAAAGCAATTGAGATCGGTATGGGTAAACGTACCAATACAATCCTACAATCTGCATTCTTCAAATTGGCCAATGTAATGCCGATCGAGGATGCTGTGAGATATATGAAAGAGGCTGCTAAGAAATCCTACGGTAAGAAGGGTGATGCAGTTGTAGAAATGAATTATAAAGCAATTGATGCTGGTTTAGATGCGATCCATAAAGTAGAAGTTCCTGCGTCCTGGGCAAATCCTAAGCCAGATACTCCGGCGGCAGAGCTAACTGGTCGTCCTGAAACGGTTAAGATGGTGAAGAATCTGATGAATCCGATCGCATTAATGGATGGTGATAGTCTACCGGTTTCAGCATTCATCGAATATACCGACGGACAATTTGAAATTGGAGCTTCTGCTTATGAGAAACGTGGTATTGCAGTAAATGTTCCAGAATGGGATGCAGAGAAATGTATTCAGTGTAACAACTGTGCATTTGTGTGTTCCCATGCTACAATTCGTCCATTTATGCTTAATAAAGACGAAGTTAAAGCAGCACCTTCCCATATCAAGCTTGCAGATACAAGACCGAAGGCTGGACAATACAAATATACCATGAGCGTATCCCCATTGGATTGTATGGGATGTGGTGAATGTATTACAGTATGTCCTGTTCCGGATAAGGCAATCAAGATGGTAGCTCAGGAAACACAGGCACAGGAGCAAGAAGTATTCAATTACTTAGTTGCAAATGTAAGTAAGAAGCCGGGAGTAGCTGCAGATACTACGGTGAAAGGATCTCAATTTAATCAGCCACTTCTTGAGTTCTCAGGAAGCTGTGCAGGATGTGCAGAGACCTCCTATGCTCGTTTAGTAACTCAGCTCTTTGGTGAGCAGATGTATATCTCAAATGCTACTGGATGTTCCTCTATCTGGGGTGGTCCTGCAGCAACATGTCCATATACGGTAAATAAGGATTCCAATAAGGGACCGGCATGGTCGAACTCCCTATTTGAGGATAATGCTGAGCATGGCTTTGGTATGTATCTTGGACAAAAGACTCTTCGTGATCAAGCAATTGTTATGCTTGAGAAGCTTGCTGCTTCAGATCAAGCAACAGCTGAACTAAAAGCAGCAATTGATAAGTTTATGGAGACGAAAGATAAGACGAAGGAAAACACTCCGGCAACAGAAAGCCTGGTTCTTGAACTTGAGAAAGCAGCAGAGGCTGGTTGTGAACTTTCCAAAGAAATCCTAGAGAAGAAGCAATACCTTGCTAAGAAATCTGTCTGGATCTTCGGTGGTGATGGATGGGCATATGATATCGGTTTTGGAGGACTTGATCATGTCATAGCTTCCGGTGAGAATGTAAATATTATGGTATTCGATACGGAGATGTATTCTAATACTGGTGGTCAGGCATCTAAGGCGTCCAATATTGGTGAGGTATGCCAGTTTGCTGCAGCTGGTAAAGAGATTGGCAAGAAGAACCTTGCTGAAATCGCAATGAGCTATGGTTATGTATACGTAGCACAAATCGCACTTGGTGCGAACCCTGCACAGGCGGTTAAGGTGATTGCTGAGGCTGAAAGCTACAATGGACCTTCCTTAATCATTTGCTATGCTCCTTGTGAACTTCATGGTGTTAAGGGTGGCATGAACCATTGCCAGGATGTAATGAAAGCAGCTGTAAAATCTGGCTACTGGAACTTATTCTCCTTCAACCCTGCACTTAAGGCAGAAGGTAAGAATCCATTTACTCTGACATCAAAGCCAGGGGATGGAAGCTATCAAGACTTCCTGAATAATGAGACCCGTTATACTCGACTAACTCGTTCCTTCCCGGAACGCGCAGAAAGACTATTTAAAGCTTCCGAGGAGGCAGCTAAGGAACGTTATGAACACCTATTAAAGCTGGTAGAGCTTTATAAATAATACCTTTTCATAATATGATTGTATATCATATTTTAGGTTATTAAAAATAGCGTATGATTTTCATCCAAGATAGACATGTTTTCGGTTGTCACTCATAGCGGTACAAAGCCGCGGCAGACAAATATCGATCGATATTATCTGCCGAGCCTAAGTACCAATGATGACAAAAGGTCTACTTATGGATTAAAAATCATACGCTGTTTTTGGTTTTAGAGGTAATTATGTGGTTTTATGAAGGTGCATATTTTTTACTGTACTAGAAGATTAGCCCGGTAATATATACGGTAAGTATGGCGCCAATGGCTACAATCACAAGACTTTTTTCTCGGTAAGAAAGCCATAGAGCCATCAAGGTACCACAAATCGCCGTTGCAAAATTCCCGGTTGAAGAAAAGATATCTGGGAAGGTTAAGGAACCCAGAACAGCAAATGGTACATAATGAAGAAAAGATTTAATATAGGTAGACTTAATTTCTCTACGGAAGATGGCGATTGGCAATGCTCTTGGTATGTAAGTAACTAGTGCCATTAAGATCATGGCAAAAAAGGCTCTCTCTAAATTCATGCTTCTCCTCCTCTCTTTCTGCTGTTTTCTTCTACTTCTTGTCTCATAGGAAATAGCCATGCGCCAACGCCTGCTCCTAAGATGGTAGCAATGATTACTCGAAAACCAGAGGACACCACATCAAAAATAGGAATGTAGGTAAGGATACAGGTGATTGCTACGGAGATAAGAACAATTACCATTACAGGTTTTGACTTCTTGGCGGGAGGAAGAATAATTGCAATAAACATGGCGTATAGGGCTATTCCCATGGCGCTGCTAAAATTTTCTGGAAGAGAAGTGCAGATTAAGGCCCCAAGAAAAGTACCCGTAGTCCAACCAAGCACCGGCCCGATGATTAGACCTAGTAGGAAGGAAAAGGTGAGGATTCCCTTCTCCATAGAGGCAACAGAAAAAATCTCGTCGGTAATACCATAAGAAACAATCATGCGTCTAGATAGCGGCATTTCTTTGTCGAAGCGTTGCGTTAAGGAAAGGGACATCAGCATATATCGAATATTAATGATAAAGGTGGTAAGGGTTATTTCTAGGTAACCGGCACCGCTTAAGATAAGATTGGTTCCGGCAAACTGCCCGGCTGACGTTAAATTGCTTAAGGAAATAAAAACTGCCATCCAGATAGGTAAACCACCGGAGACAGCCATTAACCCAAAGGTAAAGGAAACGGGAACATATCCCATTGCAATCGGAAGACCTCGTTTTAAACCATAATAGAATTCATTTTTATTAAAGCATTGATTCATCTTGTATCTTACTTCCCCTCTAAGTAATTCTAGTAATAATGACTTTATTGTCTATGTATAAGTTGGTGATTAGTAGTTATATTATAACGCAAATGAATAAATATGCAAGG
>JAAYQP010000162.1 GCA_012519195.1 Clostridiales bacterium
ATGTTTAATGCTCTATTTTAATATGCTGTTTTTATTGCCTATTTTTATAATAACATTAACAACAATTATATAATCTTCTTTTCTTCTAATGTTTTTAAAAGGAATTCCATTATTTCATCATCACTATCAAAATCGTCCTTGTTTACCCAGATTACTTCCTTCTCTCTTTTAAACCAGGTGATCTGACGCTTGGCATAGTGTCTGGTTTCCTTTTTCAACAAATCGATTGCCTCCTGTAGGGAAAGTTCCCCTTCTAGATAGGCTAATACTTCCTTGTATCCAAGTCCCTGCATGGATACTAGATCCTTGGTATAGCCTAACTGTACTAACTTTTTGACCTCTTCTAATAAGCCTGTTTCCAGCATTTGATCAACCCGTTGGTTAATGCCCTCATATAGCTGTGCACGGTCCTTGTTCAATACAAAATAGCAGAATTGGTAAGGAGATTCCTTTTGCTTTTGCTGCTCATTATGTTCTGATATCTTCTCTCCAGTTAATTTGTAATATTCCAAGGCACGAATTACCCGTTTCCGATTGTTTGGGTGTATGGCTTTGGCACTGGCGGGATCTATCTTTTTTAACAAATCATGAAGGTATTCCTCTCCATACATCTCTGCTGTTTCTTCTAGTTCCTTGCGATAGGAATGATCGATTTCATTTTCTGTAAAATCAATATCATATAAGACCGCCTGAATATAGAAACCGGTACCACCAACAAGGATTGGCAGCTTACCTCTGCTATGAATATCCTTGATGTATTTTTTGGCGTATTGCTGAAACTTAACTACATTAAATTCTTCATCCGGATCAAAAGCATCGATTAAATAATGTGGAACTCCTTGCATCTCCTCTGATGTAATTTTAGCTGTGCCGATATCCATATGTCGATAGACCTGCATGGAATCAGCAGAAATGATTTCACCATCCACCGCTTTGGCAAGGCGAATAGATAATGCTGTTTTCCCGACCGAGGTCGGTCCTGTTAGTATAATTAATGGATTTTTGCTCATAGTATACCTTCCTTAATCGGTCCATTCTTATTTTTTGTATAGGTGTATAGAAGCCCTTTGATTTAAACAATCCGTTTGAATTTCTTTTCAATTTCATATTTACTCATTGAGATAATGACTGGTCTACCGTGGGGGCAATGATAGGGATTCTCTAAGAGTAGTAGCTCCTTAATTAATGCCACCGCTTCCTCCTTCGTAAAGGAATGGTTTGCTTTTATAGCTGCTTTACAGGATAGGGAAGCAATTCGCTCTAAAACAGAGGAAGGATTGATGGAACCACTATTCAAGTTCGTTGTCATTTCATCAATAAATTCCAATAAAAGCTCCTTATCAGGTAATCCATAGAGATTTGAAGGTACCGCGCGTACGGATATTTCATTACCGCCAAAGGGTTCAAATTCATAGCCGATTTTGTTTAATACCTCCTTATATTTCTGAAGGATATTCTGCTCCATTAAAGTTAGAGTTAATACAATGGGAGGCATGAGGTATTGGGATTCATAGGTTTTTTCCTTTGCAGCAGCAAGAATTCTTTCGTATAATACCTTTTCATGGGCAGCATGCTGATCGATGATAAAGAGCTCCTTTTGATATTCTACCAACCAATAGGTGGAAAAGATCTGACCAATGATTCGATGTTCCTTTAAGGCTTCCTTAGAAAGAAACGGTGCGGAAGCGGCATTTGCTTCATCTGATATAAAATTAAGCTGTTCCCCAAAAGGTTGCTCCCCAACAGGCTGCTCGGGCTCCCTTACCCTATCAACTTTGGAAACGGTTCCTATCGTATCTGAATTTCCATCATCCACCTTGGCCTTGGTAAAAGCAAGGTCTTCCCGCACTACATCGCTTGCTTTCTTACTTGTATGATTATCCCTTTCTATGGTTGGAGATAGAGATTTCGTATCTTTAATACCAAGATAAGTTTCCTTAATATTAAACAGGGGAATGTTCTGGGTTTTCTCTTTTAGGGCTTCCATCTGATCCCTTCGGTTTCTTTCAAAGGGCTCGGGAAGAACGTTCTTTTTGTTGATTTGCTCATCTTCTTTCTTACTTAATTTTTCCTCCTTAGTTAAAGTCACTTTCGGTATCAATTCCTTACCAGTCAGGGTGTTTCTAATGGCATGAAAGGTACTTTGGTATATATCCTCGCTATTCTTTAATCGAATCTCTAATTTTTGTGGATGAACATTAACATCAATAAGGGAAGGTTCAATCTCAAAATAGAGGGAGGTAAAAGGATACTTATGTTGCATCAGGAAAGGTTTATAGGCTTCTTCGATTGCCTTGGTTATGACCGTACTTTTTATGAATCTTCCATTGATATAATAGTTTTCATAATTTCGATTACCACGGTTAATCGAAGGTTTTCCAATATAGCCTGTTATGGAAATGCCCTCCCCTTGATACTCTATGGTTAAGAGTTCTTTTGTTATATCTCTCCCATAGATTTGATAGAGGATATCTCTCCTATTATTATTACCAGAAGATTGCAGCTTAACTTGATTATTAACAATATATTTAAAGGAGATATCCGGATGGGATATCATCAAACGTTCCATCAAATCACTAACATATCCTGCTTCCGTCGCCGAGGATTTTAAAAACTTCCTTCGAGCAGGAGTATTGTAGAATAAATTACGGACTAGAATTGTGGTACCATCAGGACAGCCGATTTCCTCTAGGGCTTCTTCCTCCCCTCCCTTAATAAGGTATCGGAAACCGTTGAGAGACTGTGGGGTCTTGGTGATTAGTTCGACCTGTGCCACAGCTGCAATACTAGAGAGAGCTTCACCACGGAACCCTAGACTAGTTACGGATAATAGGTCCTGTGCAGTTCTGATCTTACTAGTAGCATGGCGAAGGAAGGCATTGGAGATGTCTTCTTTTTCAATACCTCCACCATTATCGGTAACTCGAATGAGGCTTAGTCCCCCCTCTTTTATTTCAACTGTGATTGCAGTTGCGCCTGCATCCACAGAATTCTCCACCAATTCCTTAACAACAGCTCTAGGCCGTTCAACAACTTCACCGGCCGCTATTTGATTAATGGTTGCTTCATCTAATACTTGAATGGAAGACATGGTATCACCTCTATATTCGTTCTTTAATCCTAGTTTGCAACTGATACAATTTATTTAGGGCGTCAATCGGTGTAATCCTTGATAGATCTAATTCACGGATTTCCGTAATAATATCATCATTACCGGAGGCTGTAAATAGAGACAGCTGCATTGGATGATCTAGTAGCAGCTCTTCCTGCTTATATTCTTCCTTCTCATTTTCTGGCTTACTCAAATTCTTCGTCTTCTTAACAAGATCATTGCCGGTAAGCTCTTCTACAATCTCGGCAGCCCTCTTTAGTACACTACTTGGCACTCCTGCTAATTTGGCAACTTGAATACCATAACTTTTATCGGCTCCGCCCTTCACAATTTTGCGAAGGAAGACGATATCCTCACCCTGTTCCTTAACTGCGATACAGTAGTTATTAACTCCCTCCAGCCTACCCTCCAGCTCCGTTAGTTCATGGTAGTGGGTTGCAAATAAAGTCTTAGCCCCTAGGATGGAAGTGTTACTTATATGCTCGACCACTGCCCATGCAATACTTAGACCATCGAAGGTACTTGTTCCCCTACCAATTTCATCGAGAATGAGCAAACTGTTCTTGGTCGCATTGCGGAGTATATTGGAGACCTCTGTCATTTCTACCATGAAGGTACTCTGCCCGCTGGCTAGGTCATCCGATGCCCCAACCCGGGTAAAAATGCGATCCACAATACCTATATCTGCTCGATCAGCAGGCACAAAGCTACCAATCTGTGCCATAAGTACGATCAATGCAGTCTGCCTCATGTAGGTTGACTTACCCGCCATATTTGGTCCAGTTATGATGGATACACGGTTTTTCTTATTGTCTAAAAGGGTATCGTTGGCAACAAACATATCATTGGCCATCATTCGTTCGACAACAGGGTGTCTACCATTTTTTATTGCAATCGAACCACTGGCATTGATCACCGGTTCTACATAATTATTCTGTTCAGCAACCAATGCAAGGGATGCAAAAACATCTAGTTTTGCTAGAGCCTTTGCTGTTTTTTGGATCCGTTTTACCTCTAGAGCAATCCGATCCCGAATTTCACTAAAGAGATCGTATTCCAAGGAGAATAGCCGATCTTCTGCGCCCAGAATGATATCTTCCAGTTCTTTTAGCTTGCTTGTCGTATAACGTTCTGCATTGGCTAAGGTCTGTTTGCGAACCCAGCTTTCAGGAACAAGGTTTTTATAAGAGTTTGTAACCTCAAGATAATATCCAAATACACGGTTGTATTTAATCTTCAGATTTTTAATACCGGTAGCTTCTCTTTCAGTAGCCTCTAGCTCCATAAGCCAGTTTTTACCTTCGGTTTTTGCTTTTCTTAAGCGATCGACCTCTTCGTTGTAACCTTCCTTTATGATGCCACCCTCTTTTACCATTAAGGGTGGTTCCTCAACAATAGATTTTTCAATTAACTCATGGATATCTTCAAGAGGATCCAGTTCTTCATAAATTTCCTTAATTAGATTGCTATCAAAGTTCTTAATTAAAAAACGGATTGGGGGTAACATGGATAGAGAGGTGCCAAATGCAATCAAATCTCTGGGATTGGCGCTCTTATAACTGATTTTACTCATTAGACGTTCCAGATCATAGATAGGGTTTAAATATTCTCTCAATTCTTCCCTAGTCATCATATTATCCTTTAATTGTCGTACTGCCATCAGTCTCTTTTGAATCATATCCTGGTCGATTAAAGGCTGCTCAATATAATTTCTAAGTAATCTTGCACCCATGGCCGTCTTCGTTTTATCTAGTACCCATAGTAGGGATCCCTTCTTCTGCTTCTCTCGCATGGTTTCTGTTAGCTCAAGATTGCGAACGGTTGAACTATCTAATAGCATAAACTTATCATAGGTATAAGGAATAAGCTTTGTAATATGGGAAAGGGAGCTTTTTTGAGTTTCTCTCAAAAATTGCATGACACTACCGGCTGCAATGACCCCAATGGAATAATCCTGTAAACCTAAGCCGGCTAGGGTTGCAACGTTAAAATGCTCCTTTAAGACATTGATACATTGATCATCATCAAAGTACCATGGCTCTAAAGGAGACAAGACTACACTATAATAGCTTGTTATCGCTTCGATATCGATACCGGATACCAGCAAGGAATCATTGCATATGATTTCAGAGGGAGACCATTTATAGATCTCGTCCATTAACTTACGTTCATTATCTACCTCTGTTACATAGTAATCTCCGGTTGTAACGTCCACAATCGATAGTCCGTAAATATTAGTTGTATGTACAATCGACATGAGGTAATTATTTTTGGTCTCATCTAACACCTGGGTGTTTAAATTCGTACCAGGGGTAACGACACGGACCACTTCTCTTTTTACAATTCCCTTTGCTGTCTTAGGATCCTCCACCTGCTCACAGATGGCAACCCGATATCCTCGGTTCACTAATTTGCTAAGGTAACCATCGACAGAATGATAGGGGACACCACACATTGGAGCCCTCTCCTCCTGTCCAACATGTTTTCCTGTCAGGGCAATTTCAAGTTCTTTCGAACAAATCTTAGCATCTTCATAAAACATTTCATAAAAATCGCCTAGGCGATAAAATAGGATACAATTTTTATATTCCTTCTTGATTTGCATATATTGCTTCATCAAAGGAGTAAGCTCTGCCATGATTTACAGTCCTTTCCTTGGTATTTCAAAGTTATTTTCATTCTATAATTATTTTCAACTATAATTATTTTCATATCGATAATTATTTTTGAATCTATTAAGCTCTTCGATCTTTCTATCAGTGATAGAATACATTATCATAGGTAAAATTCTTCATTCTACAATAGTATCCTCTAGTAGATCGGTTCCATCGGCTGCATTGGTAGCTAATTCGTCACAAAGCTCATTCATTGGGTGGCCATTGTGACCTTTTACCCAATGAAAGGTCACCTGATGAGGTTCCATAGCCTTTAATAGTCGCTTCCATAGATCGACATTCTTGACTGGTTCATTCTTTCCCCGTTTCCAGCCTTTTTTTATCCAGCCTTCTAACCATTTCTCATTAAAGGCTTTGACTAAGTATTGGGAATCAGAATAAAGATTTACCTTACAAGGCTTTATTAAAGCTTCCAGGCCAACGATTGCCGCCATCAACTCCATACGATTATTGGTGGTTTTTTTATAGCCTGCACTATATTCCCTTCTATGCTCTATTCCTTTAGAATCAATATATACAAGAATTGTTCCGTAACCTCCTGGTCCATCCGGATTCCCTCTTGCGGAACCGTCCGTATAGATCTTTACTTCCATGTTCAACCTCCAAATGAATACTTGTGATAATTTTTATTTTAGTTTCTCCCATTCTCCATTTAATTGAAAGCCTTCAGCAGCATTTTCTGCATCGGTAATAATATCCTGAGAATAGCCCAACATCCCGAGCAATTTAATTGCATTTCTTGATACTGCTCTTCCTTTGAATAATTTATAGTCAAAGATAATTTCATTGTTTATGATACGTTCCTGAAAATGATAGTTCGAATAATAGTTCTCTAATATATGAGTTAATTCGATATCATGGGTTGCTGCAAATACAAGAGCATTCTTCTTCGATAGGGAAGCAAGAATCCGTGAGGATGCTGCAATACGTTCCAATGTATTGGTCCCCCTAAGTACCTCATCAATAAAACAGAGGGAGGGGATATGATCGTTGACACGGTCTAAAATTCTTTTCAAAGATTTTATTTCAACGATATAGTAGCTTTCATTACTCTGAATGCTATCCCGTAGTGCCATGGATGAATAAACTGTAAAATAGCTAGCGCAATAGCTTCTACTAACTGAGGTAAATATTGTTTCAGATAGGATCGCGTTAATGGCTAATGTCTTAATAAAAGTAGATTTGCCGGATGCATTGGATCCGGTAATAAGTACAGAGCCTTCTTCTGTTATGGAGTTGGAAACCGGGTCTTCCAATAGGGGATGATATAATCCATTAACCGTAAGGAATGGTTTCCTTGCTTTAACCAATTCTGGTTCACAATAGTAATCTAATAATTTACGGAAGGAGGCAGCAGAAATCATGCTGTCTAAAAATCCAATATTAATAAAGAGACGATTTAAGATCTCCCGGTTTTTCTTAAATAAGAGAAGCATCGAGTTATATTTTACAAGGTCAAGATGGAATAACATCCGACTATAATCTACAATTGCATCCAATATGTTTCCACTGGCATTCTTGGGGGTAAGTAAGAAGGCCCCCCTTTTGAAGCTCTTAAAGGTACTGGCATCCTGCTTTAAGATGTCCGAATATTTTTTTATTTCAGGAATACCAAGTTCCTCGATTTCGTTAACACTATCCAGAAGTCGCAAAATATAAGCAAAAACGATAAGATATTTATCAATCTGTGCTTTTCTTTTATAATACTGATAAATATTATTAATAAAAAATATCATGGTACCAATTCCGCCAATACTGGGTTCAATAAAGAGGAAGGCTAGGGATATTAGTAATCCAAAGGCCATGATGTAATGGGGCCAGTTACTGGTAGGCTCTTGCTGATCCAAGCGATTGATATATTTATAGATTGATATATCTTTTGGTTTCCCAAGTTTTTTTAGGGCGATTTGTAGGGAAAGTCTTTCCTCTTGATGCTGCCCAAAAAATTTAATTAAACGATTCCTCTCCTCCAATTCTTCCTTTGAAAAGCAAGGCTTACGAAGCAAAGCATAGAGATATTCTTCTCCGATAGAACTTTGTGTGTTATTTATGAGCATGAAAATATCATCCATGTCTAGGTCATTCCATGTAATTTCATCAACATCAAAACGATCATCCTGTTTTGAATGATAAAAGGCTTTGATAGCTTCGAATTTTTCATAGGTATATTCCTCCTCGGGAATATTCCCCCACTGATCTATTAACTGCTTTTTGAGATTTTTTAAAAGTTTTTTCTCATACCAGTTACTCCAAAGAACGATGACTAAGACAATTATGAGAAAAATAAAAATAAATTTCATGAAAGGGCTCCATTCTGTTAAATAAATAATTTTTTAATCTATCTATATTAGAATTCAATATTCTTAATCGATTCATGCAACTTTATGGTTATTATAAAAGTCTGACCTTTATCTGTCAATGGAATAAGTAGAGATGGATATTTAAGGGGAAGAA
>JAAYQP010000163.1 GCA_012519195.1 Clostridiales bacterium
ATAAAACATTACCAATGCAGCATATTAATTATTTTCAATGCGAATATTGTCATTTGTTGTAACAATTAAAGGTTTCAAACTTTAAATAAATAAAAAATTATATAAATATCTGATAAAGTATAAAATTATTATAAAATATCTGAAATAAATCCATAAATGTGTTATAATATAAATACTTCTATTTTCAATTTTATCATTATGTTTTATATCCATAATAAATGCTACTAATAGCAACTCAAATTATGGATTAAATGAAAGTTTCTTAGCTCATCAGTTAATCTATTACAATCTTGTAATTACATTTCATTATTTCACAAGAAGTAAAAAGTCACATAAAAGCAACATTCTTAAACTGAAACTCTCCGTTCAGTTTATATCAATGTTGCTGTAAAATATGTGATTAATATAATTTAGAAAGGATGATTCTCAATGTATACTTTAAGATTAGGGGTTGGACGTATTATTCGAGGTGCTGGGAGGTTACTATGCGGTTAAAGGTTAACCAATTTTGGGGAACTTACGCAATCAATATTAGATGAAATATTTTTAAAGAAATCAATGTTTACTACTAATGTAGTAACGAATGAATTATAAAAACGATTGAACAATTAAAATAATATGAATTATAAAAACAGAATCTATTATTAAACGAATGAATTATCAATAGGAGGGGATTACATGAATATTTCAATTTTAGGTGCAGGTAATGGTGGTACAGCAGTAGCTACGGAGTTAAGCATCCGTGGACATGAGGTAACTTTGATTAAGACATCCCATGCGATCCATGATCAAAACTTTGATTATCTATTGAAAAATGATGGTAAGGTCACTCTTTTTGAAAATGGAAAAACAGTAACTGGCAAAATAAAGAATGTAACGAGGGATCTCTCACCACTTAGTGAAAGTGAAATAGTAATTATCTATATACAAACAAATTATCATGAGGATTTAATCAAACGTATCAAACCTTATCTTCGAGATGGCCAGATACTCCTAATTAATCCTGGGTATCTATCCACTGCCTATGTATTGAAGCATTGCTCTGATATTGATCTTACAATTGTTGAAGCGCAGAGCTCTTTTGTAGATTGTAGAATTCATGAGCCAGGGAATATTAAGATAGGTTTTCGTAATGTACGTAATCCACTTGGGATCTATCCAGCAAAGCATGCAAAGAGAGCGAAGGAAAAATTAAATCAACTGGGATATCCCTTTGTCTACCTACCTTCAGTTATTGAAGCAGCACTTCATAATCCAAATCTAATCGTACATACGGTAGGTGCAATAATGAGTATACCTCGTATTGAAAAGACGAAGGGCGATTATTGTATGTATCATGAAGTGTTTACCCCAAGTGTGTGGCGAATTCTCGAGGCACTGGATAAGGAAAAGATGGATGTTATTGAAAAACTGGGAAGCAAACGAATTTCTTATGTGGAGGCCTGCAAATTCCGGAATACTTTGGATGATTCACGGGATGCCAAAGAAGTTTTCTTCTGGTACGCCAGTATGCCTACACGGGCTAAAGGCCCTATCGTCGTGGATTCCAGATATATATCGGAGGATGTTCCACAAGGTTTGGTTATGCTAGAAACTTTAGGTGCGAAACTTAAAGTCCCAACTCCCATATGTACAGCTCTAATTGAAATTGCTTCAGCTGCTTTAGGGCGCAATCTACGTTCGGAAGGTAGGACCATAGAAAGCTTAGGGGAAGAGATCTTGGAGCAGATCATGAAAGAGCGGGATGAAGCAAATCATAAACTATAGAAAATATCGTATTATGGTAAAATTTCCATCAAAAGAAAGATAAAGTAACATAACTACCCCCTAGAGTAGATCAAGATCGAATCTAGGGGGTTATTGCAAGAATCCCAAGCAAAGAACATGTTAAGCATTTTGCTCAATATTTCTCCCTCGGTAACGAATAATCCCTAATATGGTTAAGAGGAAGGAAAGTATGGTTAATATAACTAGGGGCAGTGCTGTGACTTCCTCCACCGGAAGCTTAGGGATATGGTAAAAGCTAGTCAACTTTTTCAACTCTTCCGGTAACTGCATCAAATCTCCTAGAAATATTGCGAAGAAACAATATCCTAAGTATCCCCATAGAATTCCTGTAAGTTTCGGTAGATATCCAATAATGAAGGAACCTAAGGCTAGAATGAAAGTGATGGAAGGAATAAATACCAGGGCGGCTTTTATAAGCATACTAAATTCCAAAGGATCCTGTAACACAGCATTGGCACTTAGGTATAAACCCAAGGTTGAAATAAAGGTTCCGATCACAAGAAAAAGTATAGAGATACTTAAAAAGCTAATAAAAATATTGATTTTTGATAAGGATTTACTTACTAAAGCTTCCAATCGACCGGATTTTTCTTCTTGCCATAATTTAAACAGAAACATGATAACCGGGATAGTAGCCATTATTGAAATGATTGACATGATAAGACCAATGAATTGATCCGTTAATTTAAAATCATTGCTTTGTGGGATCAGTCTTGCCAGTACATCATTTTCTTTAAAGAAGGCATCTAGGTCTCCGAATATGGAACCAAAGGTTAAACCAAGTATGAACATAACAATGATCCAAGTAATGAATCCAGTTCTTTGGAGCCGAAATGCCAAACCAAAGGGAGAAATTAGACTTTTAGAAGCATAGGCGCGACCACTTTTTTGGGGAATAAAACCTTTCCCTAAATCACGGATGCTATTGAGGTAGAGGCTTATGGAGATAACTATAAAACTAAATACCAAACTTATGAAAACCGGTAACATGCGATTACCCGCATAGGGTTCCATCTTATAACTCCAAGATAGGGGGGAGAGCCAAGAGAGTTTCGGTGCATTGATATCAGTAACAGCACGAAAAAGAAAAGAGAAACCAAGAATTCCAAAGGCGATACCGGTGGTATTACGATTATTTTCCATAAGTTGCACGCAAAAGCAGGTGATAGCTGCAAATGCGAATCCTACTGCACCTAATGCTGCGCCATACAGAAAGGATCCGGCGTAATCCATGGATTCGATTCCTAGCATACCTAATCCAATACCATGAAGAATCGTAATTAAGATGTTAATGATAAAGAGTTCTACGATAGTAGAAGCAAGAGTTGATAAACGACCAACAGGGAAGGAGCGAATCATTTCAAGACGACCTTCTTCTTCATCCATTCTGGTATGTCTAGCTACAAATAATATATTCATAATTGCGACTGCAGCCACAGTAAATAGTAGCATCTCATGGGAGAATAGTACACCATAGTTATAGTTGCTAGGGTCAGAAATAGGTCCTAGCATGGCAGTCATTGCAGGGTTATTTAAGGTTTGTGCCATAATCTGTCTCTCCGCTTCGCTGGAAAACATACTCGGATAAGAGTAGGCATAGGATAAAGTAATGCCTAATAGTGCGAAAAGCCAGAAGATGATATGTATACGATCTTTACGAAAATTAAACCGTATTAATCTACCTGTTCCATAAAAGTTTTTCTTTATCATCCCTTACACCTCTTTTTCATCACTGGATATTTCATAATGCCTCATAAATAGCTCCTCAAGGGTTGGAGGAGTACTTTCAATTTTTTTAATTCCATAGGGAACTAAAAATGCCATTACATCTTCGATCTTATCATTTTCAACTTGGAAGGAGAGAAAATTCCCTTCAGTAATGATATCGCGTATACCATCCAGTTTTTCAATTCCGACCACCTTTTTTGCAGTTTCCACTTTTAATATGGTCTCTGTTAGATGTCTTAACTGCTCCATAGTTCCTGTCTCTATAATATTCCCCTCTCGAATGATAGCAACTCGATCACATAGACGTTCTACTTCTGATAGTATATGACTGGAGAGTAATACGCTTTTCCCTTGATCCTTTATTTCTTCGACGCACTCCTGGAAAATCCGTTCCATTAAAGGATCCAAACCAGAGGTTGGTTCATCTAATATGTATAAATCAGCATCGGATGCAAAAGCAGCTATTAAAGCGATTTTCTGGCGATTTCCTTTGGAATAGGTACGACATTTCTTGGTCGGATCAAAATCAAATCTTTTAATTAATTCATCTCTCTTAGCTCTGTTTTTGCTTCCCTGGAGCTGCATAAATAGATCAATGACTTCTCCACCTGTTAGGTTTGGCCATAAACTAACATCGCCGGGAACATAGGCGATCCGTTTATGAATCTCAACCGCATCTTTCCATGCGTCCTTTCCAAACAAGATTGCAGTACCCTGATTCGGTTTTAATATTCCGAGTAAAATTCTAATTGTAGTTGATTTACCTGCACCGTTTGGTCCAATAAAACCGAACACTTCCCCCTTCTTTACGGTTAAATCAATCTTATGTAGTGCAGTAAAATTATCAAATTTTTTTGATACGTTTTTTACTTCAACAATATTCAATTTCACCGACTCCTTTTAAATATAATAATTAGTTTCTGATTCCAATATATTCCTTTTGTAAGTAGAAATATGAACTAAAATCAGCTCTATAGTTCATGTTATAAACTTAGATTGGAAGAATTGCAAGGGAAATGAACTAAAAGTCAAGTAATAGTTCATTTTATCTTGAAAAAAATATCATTTCTTCATATAATAAGGCATGAGGTGAGATCTATGAATGGTTTTGAACGTAGAAAAAAAGAAAAAGAAAAAATTATTATAGAAACAGCGCTAAAGTTATTTCAGAAAAATGGTATACAAAATACACCAGTATCACAGATTGCCAAAGAGGCAGGGGTCTCTCAGGTAACTATTTTCAAATACTTCGATACTAAGGACAATTTAGTTCTTAATACCGTTAATTATTTTGTAGATGAATCATTTAATATTTTTGAAACAGTCATTAATAAGGAAGTTCCTTTTGAAGAAAAAATAAAGGAAATTATATTTATGAAGAAAACCTATGCCAATAACATTTCCCAGGATTTCCTTATTAAATTTATGGAACAGCATTCTATGGAGAATAGTTATATTCAAAATCTTTACACTACGAAAGGGATTCGTTTGTATGAAAAACTTTTTGCACAGGGTAGAACAGAAGGCAAGATTAATAATGCAATCTCAGATCAAACTTTATATCTATATTTAGATATGTATTCAGAATATCTTAAGAGAGAAGATGTATATATCCAGATTGCTCCATTAGCCGAAGAGTTTATGAACCTGTTTATGTATGGTGTTTCTGGAAAGTGACTTAAATTCAATTAAAAACGATATGCTTATATTTTTATTGAATTTGGTATATACTATGGTATTGTATAAGAAATTTGCAAAATAGGAGGTGCGCAAGAATGTATGGTTTTAACGGAATGAAAACAACCGTATTTTGTATATTTCCATATAGAAAAATTTATAGGGATAGATGCGCTCATTTTCAATTGAATAATTTTGTGGAGAAGACACATTCTTGCTGCTAAAAAAATTATATTTATGAGTATAATGCGACAGCGGATGATGTGCCCTGTCGTTTTTTTGTGTCCTTCTCCTCTTTACTAAAGTATAGGAAGGATGAAGAATAAATTATGAATACAAATAAAAAACAGAAGGGTTCTCCCTTATTCAATAAAAGCATTATACTATTTCTCATCAGTCAAAACCTCTCATTATTCGGCTCCTCTGTTGTAGGGTTTGCCGTTATATGGTATATTACGCTAGAAACTTCTTCAGGCTGGTGGCTAATGCTTTCCACTATTTGCTCCGTACTTCCTCAGGTAGTGATCTCTCTGTGGGGAGGTGTTTGGGCAGATAGGCATAATCGTAAATATTTAATAATGTTGGCAGATGCATTCATTGCATTAGCAACATTTGGATTAGCAATTGCATTTTGGGCAGGTTTTAAGCGTATGGAACTGCTTTTGGCTGTTTCTGTTGTACGTTCCATTGGTGCTGGTATACAAGCTCCAGCAGTCAATGCCATTTATCCGCAACTTGTTCCACAGGATCGACTTACAAGAATACAGGGAATTAATCAAACCTTGAGTTCTATATTAATGTTACTATCTCCAGCTGTGGGAGGTGTGGTACTTGGTTCCATGGATATTTCATGGGCTTTTATGTTGGATGTAATTACAGCGGCACTTGCAATCGTGATTCTTAGTTTTATTAAAGTGGAAAAAATGGAACGAACGGATGAACCGGCATCTATATTTACTGAGCTAAAGCAAGGGATTCGTTATACCTTCCATCATCCATTACTGCGTGGAATTATAATCTGTTTTGCCTGTTCTTTCTTTTTAATAACTCCTGCTGCAGTACTAACTCCGCTTATGATCGAAAGAAATTTCGGTAATGATGTATGGAGGCTTACTGCCAATGAAATCGTTTGGACCGTTGGTTCCTTAATTGGTGGTGTGTTTGTTTCTATGCACGGGGATTTTAAGGACAAGGTTCGTACTACTGCAGTATGTCTTGTGGCTTTTGGTGTAACTTTTGGTCTGTTGGGATTCGCAGGAAATTTCACGATATATCTTATTATCATGGGAACTGCTGGATTTTTTATGCCAATTGTTGCTACAGCCCATACGGTATTTATTCAGGAGATTACTCAGCCAACCATGTTGGGACGGGTTTTTTCTGTAGTACAGATCATAACTGCCAGTGCCATGCCGATTGCTATTTTGATCTTTGGACCTTTGGCCGATATTGTATCGATAGAATTAATCTTAATCGTGACAGGAGTACTTTTGGCATTGGTCGGAGTACTGTATCAATATAGTAACAAGAATAAATTAAAGCAAGAAAATTTTTCACAGGATATAACAGAATAGACAATTTAGATTTGAATTAAATCATAATGCTAACTGGGACATTAAGTACGGTTAGCATTTTTATTTAAATCGATCTGTTTTAAAAACTCGTATAAATTGTTGAAATTAAACCATTCTAAAATAAACTATATTTTATAATGTTTCTTTGAGAGCATTCGTTCAATTTCAATATCGGTTAAATCAGGAGGCACTATGAGATCGTTTGTGAAATTTGATAAGGTAAATAAGGTATATCAAACAGGGGAAGTAAAATTATATGCATTGAAGGACGTATCTTTCGATATAGAAGAAGGGGAAATCTGTGTCATCCTGGGCCAATCCGGTGCCGGCAAAACAACACTTCTTAACATATTAGGAGGAATGGATACGCTAAGCTCTGGTAAGGTATTTCTAGGTGATAAAGAAATTTCCTCCTTGAATAAGCATGAGTTGACAAGATTTCGTCGTGAGGATATCGGTTTTGTATTTCAATTTTATAACCTTATCCCGAACCTTACGGCACTTGAAAATATTGAAATAGTAACGCAGATGATAAAGGATCCCCTGCCCACTAGGCAGGTCCTCGAGAACGTCGGTCTTGGTGACCGTCTTCATCATTTTCCAGCACAACTCTCCGGAGGAGAACAGCAGCGGGTAGCCATTGCTAGGGCTCTGGCTAAGAAGCCGAAACTTCTTCTATGCGATGAGCCTACCGGTGCATTGGACTACCAAACCGGAAGGCAAATTCTAAAGCTATTACAAGACCAAAGCCGACAGCATGGAATGCTTGTTGTTATTGTCACCCATAACTCTGCATTGAC
>JAAYQP010000164.1 GCA_012519195.1 Clostridiales bacterium
AAATAAAAAGGTGGTTGGCTTTGAGGCTTTGATACGATGGAATCATCCTACGAAGGGATTGATTTATCCGAATGATTTTATTAGCTATGCCGAGGAAAATGGCCTGATCGTTCCGATTGGTAAATGGGTACTTATAACTGCTTGTAGGCAACTAAAAGCCTGGGAAGAAGCTGGTTATAAGGATATTCGTATGGCTGTAAACCTATCAGCAAGACAGTTTAAGGATAAGGATCTTGTTAAGTTGGTCTTTGATGCTATAGAAGAAACGAAAATCAACCCTAATCAATTGGAATTAGAAATTACGGAAACCATTGCACTAGATGATCTGGATTATACGATTGATACCATACGGGAACTACAGGAGATTGGTGTTAATTTTTCTCTTGATGATTTTGGTACAGGATATTCTTCTATGAACTATTTGAAACGATTACCGGTAAAGAATTTAAAGATTGATAAGAGCTTTTTAGATACGGTTATGGAGGATTTGAGTGACCAAAAAATCATACAAACAATCATAAATCTTGCAAATATTCTGGATTTAGAAGTGATTGCAGAGGGCGTAGAAAATAATGACCAGGAGGAATTCTTAAGATCATCAAACTGTGGTTTAGCCCAAGGTTATTTTTACAGTAAACCCGTACCAAAGGATTTGGCAGAAAAATTACTAAAAGGACAAAATAGTATATAAACAAGACTTTGACTCTTACATATGAGAAAATGGTATGAGTAAATGAATGGTATTCCTATAGAGGAAGTAATCCGATTTGGTAATTATAGTAATTATTTTGTATCGTATGGGGGAAATAATGAGACAAGTATTAGGGAATAATTTAAGGAAATTTTTCATTACGATTCAAATGATACTTTACCTAACATTTCTCATAATCGATTTAATAGGGGGGAGTAGCCTCCTATCCTCAGGAGTTAAATATACCATTGTTTTACTTTGCTTTTTCTATACCTTATTGATAGAGGAGGGGAGGACAAAAAAGATCCTCTTCTGCTATCGGACTGCCTTATTATTCACGGTGATTGCAGATTTTTTTCTACTTCTTCTTGATTATCATTATCTCTATGGGATCCTTTCTTTTCTTGTCGTTCAACAGATCTATGGAATTAAACTAGACGAAACCCAAGCCTTGAATCAATCAAATAGTAAGTTTAAAGGAAAGGATCTATCTTTTATATCTTTGCTGCCTTTGCTGCGTTTCGGAGGGCAGTTGCTTCTTACACTAGCAGTTTGCTTAGTCTTGTATTCCTTTAAGATACCGATAGATTCATTATTAGTGACATCTTCCTTTTATTTTATTAACATTGTGACAAATGTTATCCGAGCGATCCATCTGTCATTAAAAAATCCTTCTTCTTGGAATGATCGTATCTTTGCGATCGGTATGATACTTTTTCTCTTATGTGACATTAATGTGGGACTCTATAATCTCTCCGGATTTATTACTCTTACAGAAGCTTTTTACAATATGGTGGTCTCTATATCATCTATCCTTATGTGGGCCTTCTATGCTCCTTCTCAAGTAATGATTGTTCTTAGCTTGGATGAATTTAGTCAAAATAGATAAAAGATTTGATAAAATTTATGTAAATAATTGTAAATTAATCGTTGAAATCGTGGAATAATTTTGCTACAATATCTATGTAATTATATTCTTAACTTATTATCTAACATTTCCTATTATTTTTCTTTTTATAGTATTCGTTTCAATTCAGAAAGTTTCCAGTGTTAAAGGTTTACAATTTCATAGGAGGGAATTTAAGCATGATTCAAACAGTGAGAGAACAAAGAGTCGACTATCATTCCTTTGTCAGTACCGTGATTAGCGAGGTTCAAAAGAAATTGGGGGAAGGTTATCAGGTAAAACTGCATAAGGTAACAAAAAATAACTCCCTAGTTCTTGATAGTCTTGTAGCAATTCAAAAAGATGAGAGATTCGCCCCTAATATCTATATTAAACCATACTATGAAGCTTACTTAGAAGGGAAGGCAGTTGAAGAAATTGTGAATCGTTTATGTGATTCTTTTATGAATCGTTATGTGTCAGAGTTTGGAGAGAATTTTACATTTGCCTTTGAAGAAATTAAACAGAATATTATATATCGCTTAGTGAATTATGAAAAAAATAAAGAGTTATTAACTCAAATACCTCATATTCGATATCTAGATCTGGCCATTACATTTTCTTGTTTGGTGCGGGAGGATTCGGAAGGGATTGGTACGATCCGTATAACAAATGAGCATCTAAAGCAATGGAAGGTATCTTTGGAGGAATTAAAGAGATATGCGGCCAGAAATACATATCAATTATTGCAGCCATGTATCCGAAGTATGGAAGATACAATTACCAGTTTGATTCGGGATGAATTCAACCATGGTAATATGGATGATCTTTCAGAGGAATTAGTTGATCAATTCCTTCAGAGTTTAAGCCCCATGAAGAAATGTCAAATGTATATTCTGACGAACCAAAAAGGAATTAATGGGGCTGCCTGCATCTTGTATGAGAATTTACTATATGATTTTGCAGTTCAAAAAAAATCTGATTTTTATATTCTCCCTAGCAGCATTCATGAAATTATACTTGTTCCTGTTACTGAGCATATAACAAAAGAGAGTCTGGAACATATGGTTCAGGAAGTGAACCGAACACAGGTGGCTGAGGATGAGATATTGTCTGACCGGGTTTATTATTTCTCCAGAATAAAAAATGCAATTTTAATGTAAGTTCATATATTATTCCTTGCCTATACTTTAAAGTAATTATAAAAGTGTATTTTACTTACATCAATGTGATATTTAAAGTATCTAGTGCCTGTTCCGGGAGTAAAAAAGGATTCCAGGAAAGGATGTTTCATCATCTTTTCTTGGAATCTTCTTTTATTATTTTAAGTAAATATGAATAAAAATTTGAACAAATTATGGATTAGATGTTAATTTTGGGTTTTAATATTTTTATATATATGTTATAATATTGAATCGACGAATAAAAACATATTTTGATTTGTAGCTTTGATATTCGTATAAATGGTTAGAGTGCATTATTATTTGTTATTTTTTTATCATGTGCCAAGGCACATTTTTTCTTGAGCTACTCTACTACATTTATACCTAGATAAAAAATAAGGAGGACATTCTAATGGCAAGGAAAATGAAAACAATGGATGGTAATAATGCTGCCGCACACGTATCCTATGCTTTTACCGACGTTGCAGCGATCTATCCAATTACACCAAGTTCAGTAATGGCTGAAGTTACTGATAAATGGGCAGCTTCAGGCAAGAAAAATATCTTTGGTCAAGAGGTTAGGGTAGTTGAGATGCAGTCTGAAGCAGGTGCTGCAGGTACCGTACATGGTTCTTTGGCAGCAGGAGCTTTGACAACAACATTTACTGCATCACAAGGTTTATTACTAATGATCCCGAATCTTTATAAAATGGCAGGTGAGATGCTACCGGGAGTTTTAAATGTATCTGCCCGTGCGGTTGCAAGCCATGCTTTATCCATTTTCGGTGATCATTCTGACGTTTATGCATGTCGTCAAACAGGCTGTGCAATGCTTTGTAGTACAAATCCTCAGGAAGTAATGGATCTTGGAGCAGTAGCACATCTTTCTGCAATCAAAGGAAGAGTTCCATTCATTCATTTCTTTGACGGATTTAGAACATCCCACGAGATTCAGAAAATTGAGACTTGGGATTATGATGACTTAAAAGAATTGGCAGATATGGATGCAATTGATGCATTCCGTCGCAATGCATTAAGTCCCGAGCATCCTGTACTTCGTGGATCTGCTCAGAACCCTGACGTATTCTTCCAGGTAAGAGAAGCATGTAATACATACTACGAGGCACTTCCTAGCATCGTAGAAGAATATATGAATAAGGTTAATGCTAAGATTGGTACTGATTATAAATTGTTCAATTACTATGGTGCTGAAGATGCTGAGCATATCATTATTGCTATGGGCTCTGTAATTGATACAATTGACGAGACCATTGATTACCTTAATGCAGCAGGCAATAAAGTTGGTGTTGTTAAGGTTCGTCTATATCGTCCGTTCAGTGCAAAACATTTAATCGACGCTATTCCTGATACAGTAAAACAGATCTCTGTATTGGATAGAACAAAAGAGCCTGGTTCTATCGGTGAGCCTCTATACTTAGATGTAGTAACCGCATTAAAGGGAACCAAGTTCGACAATATTCCAATTTATAATGGACGTTATGGTCTTGGATCCAAGGATACAACTCCTGGACAGATCATTGCTGTTTATAATAACAAAGAAAAGAAGACATTCACCATTGGTATCAATGATGATGTTACACATTTATCCCTTCCAGTTACTCAGAATCCATCTACTACTCCAGAAGTAACCATTAGCTGTAAGTTCTGGGGACTTGGTGCAGATGGTACGGTAGGTGCAAATAAGAACTCCATTAAGATTATCGGTGATCATACGAACATGTATGCGCAAGCTTACTTTGATTATGATTCTAAGAAATCCGGTGGTGTTACCATGTCTCACTTAAGATTTGGTAAGAAACCAATCAAATCTACCTATCTGATATCAGAGGCAAACTTTGTAGCATGCCATAATCCTGCCTATGTTAGAAAATACAACATGGTTCAGGAGTTAAAAGACGGTGGTACCTTCTTACTGAACTGTGGCTGGGATATGGAAAGAATCGAGAAGAATTTACCTGGTCAGGTGAAACGATATATCGCAGAACACAATATCAAATTCTATACAATTGATGGATTTAGTATTGGTAAAGAAATCGGTTTGGGTGGACGTATCAATACAATTCTTCAGGCAGCTTTCTTTAAACTTGCGAATATCATACCTGTAGACGAAGCAGTAAAATACATGAAGGATGCCGCTACAGCTACCTATGGTAGAAAGGGTGAAGCTGTCGTAGCGATGAACCATGCTGCTATCGATCTTGGTATTTCCGAAGTTAAGGAAGTACAAGTTCCAGAGAGCTGGAAGAATGCTGAAGATGAAGAGCTATTAACTAAATTTACAAGTGGTAGACAAGATGCATTAGACTTTGTTAATAATATTCAGTTAGCAGTGAATGCACAGCAAGGTAATAACTTACCGGTTTCTGCCTTTATGGATCATGTTGATGGTACCCTCCCTCAAGGTACTGCAGCATATGAGAAACGTGGAGTTGCTGTGGATGTTCCTGAATGGAATATGGAAAATTGTATCCAATGTAATTTCTGCTCCTATGTATGTCCTCATGCAGTTATCCGTCCAGTAGCAATGACTGCAGACGAAGCAGCTAATGCACCGGAAGGTATGAAGAAGACTACTATGACAGGATTAAAGGAATACGAATTTGCAATTACTGTTTCAGTCCTTGACTGTACGGGTTGTGGTTCCTGTGCGAATGTATGTCCTGGCAAGAAGGGTAATAAGGCACTTGTTATGAAGCCATTGGATACACAAAGAGAGGAACAGAAGTCCTTTGATTATGGTATTTCCTTAGATGAAAAGCCAGAAGTTGCTGAGAAATTCAAGGAAACTACGGTTAAGGGTAGCCAGTTTAATCAGCCATTGCTTGAGTTCTCAGGTGCATGTGCAGGTTGTGGTGAAACACCTTATGCTAAGCTAGTAACACAGCTATTTGGCGATCGTATGTTTATTGCCAATGCAACTGGATGCTCCTCTATCTGGGGCGGTTCTATGCCATCCACACCTTATACTGTTAACAAGCAAGGCAGAGGTCCTGCTTGGGCTAACTCCCTATTTGAGGATAATGCAGAATATGGTTATGGTATGTATCTGGCTCAGGATACCTTGAGAAATAGATTAAAACAAGAGGTAGAAGAGCTTGCTGGCAATACTTCGAATGAAGAATTAAAAGCTGCTGCTGAAAGATATCTTGCAACCTATAACAACGGACGTGAGAATTCCGGTGCTGCAAGTGCATTGCTCAGAATATTAGAGAAATGTGATGAAGGCAAGAATATCTTAAAGAACAAAGATTTCCTATCCAAAAAATCACAATGGATCTTTGGTGGTGACGGATGGGCTTATGATATCGGATTCGGTGGTTTGGATCATGTTATCGCAAGTGGTGAGGATGTAAATATCTTAGTATTCGATACGGAGATTTACTCCAATACTGGTGGACAGTCTTCCAAGTCTACACAGACTGGTGCAGTTGCTCAGTTCGCTGCTGCTGGTAAAGAAGTTGGCAAGAAGGACTTAGCTGCTATCGCAATGAGCTATGGTTATGTATATGTAGCACAGATTTCTATGGGTGCTGATTATAATCAGACAATTAAAGCCTTAATAGAAGCAGAAAGCTACAATGGTCCATCCTTAATCATTGCATATGCACCTTGCATCAGCCATGGTATTAAGACTGGTATGTCAACTGCTATGACGGAAGAGAAATTAGCTGTTACTTCCGGCTATTGGCACAACTTCCGTTATGATCCTCGTCTCAAAGAGGAAGGAAAGAATCCATTCCAGTTAGACAGTAAAGAACCTACAACCAGTTATCAAGACTTCTTAAATAATGAGGTTCGTTATACTTCACTTGCTCGTACCAATCCAGAGAGAGCACAGAGACTATTTGAGCAAGCTGAGAAGAATGCGAAAGAGAAATATGAGAGGTTAAAACGACTAGCTGAGATGGAATAAGCTTATAGCTTAATCCATAGTATATAAATAAATAGGTATTAGAAAATAGGGTTAGTGAAAGATTTCACTAACCCTGCTTTTTTGGGCAAAACTGTACCAGATGTAATTGTATGGATGATAGGATTGGATTGGCAATAGCTTTGGTCTCTGTACTATTCGCAAAGAGGAAGAAAAGGAATACATAAGAGGTATAAAAAATATTTTTGGTTAAGTAGAGAAAAAATAAAGGAGCAGTTGCTAAATTAAGACAGGTACACAGATATATTCTCACACATCGACAGAAGTACACCTACTGTGATTTGTATTGTCATATATCGAACATGAAATGTTCGCTTATGACAACACAAACCACAGCAGGAGTTCTTCTAACGGTGCATTACGAATATATCTGTGTACCCTTATATCATTTTGCAACTGCCCATTATATAAATGCACCTAACTGGATTCGAACCAGCGACCTTTCGCTCCGGAGGCGAACGCTCTATCCACTGAGCCACAGGTGCACGTCCATTTTTCGGACTATGTTATTATATACTAAATTTCAAATAAAGTAAAGTCCAATAATATTCAATATTAAATGTTACAAAAATGTTAAATAATATTACACAAAAATGAAATAATATGGTTGATTTTTTTTTAATCATTTGCTAAAATAGGAATATAAAGTAATCCATTAATCATTCAAGTTTAAGGAGATCATATGAAACTTAAATATAAGAAAATAATAGCGCTTACAACAATGAGTACAATGGGTATTGGATTATTAACATTATCGATTAGTCAGGATAGTTCGAAAGCTGAAGAAAGTATCAATGCCGGAATTACGCAAGAGGCAGGATTGTTAATGGGTATAGATAGTAGTTATGAGACAGTTACATTGGCAGGAGGAGAGTTTTCTACTGAAGAGGTAGCAACACCGACACCTACGCCGTCTCCTACACCAACACCGCCTCCAATTTATGATTTTGAAAAAGAGGTTGATCCGGCAATTCAGTCTCTTTTTGAGGATTATTATACAGCCAAGAAAAGCTGTGATATGGATAAGTTAAAAAGTCTAATCAGTGATCCTTCGAATATAAAGACTTTTTTACCATCGATAGAGAATCTTCAGGATAAAACACAGTATATTGATGATTATCGTAATATCAAGCCTTACATCAAGAAAAGTGCTGAGGATAATGCTTATATCGCTTATGTTTATCATGAAATTAAATTTACTGGAATTAATACAATGGCACCTGGACTTTCCAAATTTTATTTAGTAAAAGGTGAAGATGGTAAGTATAAGATCTTTTCAGGTGTTATGGAGAAAGATGTTTTAGAATATTATAATGCCAGAAACAATGATGCAGATGTTATCGAATTGATCGACATGACGAATAGCAATGCGGAAGAAGCGAAGGCAAATGATGAATATTTGAAGGATTTCTGGGAAACGATTGATGAACTTGCGAAGCAGCAGCAAAAAGAAGCAAAAAAGAAAAATGCTAGCAATCAACAAGAGGAATCCGCTGAGGAAGAAGGAGATACTATTAGCTCCACAGCAATAACAACTCAGACTGTACCAAATAGCAACGATTAATAAGTAGTCAGATATAATATAATATTAGAGCAACTCCTTATATCATTGAAGCAGTAGCGATATAAGGAGTTTTCTACTTTCATACATTTTTTTTATTATTAGATACAAAATATATTAGGTACTTGCGAAACTTTGCTATTCTATCCATGATGCAGAGCTGCAGAGCAAAGTTTGCGTGAGAATACACCACGGAGCTAGAAACTTGTATGTCTTGTATTTAAAATCATGGTATCATTGTAGAGATAAAGTAGAAGAAAACAAAGGAAAATAGTGGACGTATATGTTGAAATAAAGTATAATTACATTCGATATTAGGTAAATTTTGGGCAGAAAGTAGGATTATAATGGCGAAAAGAACAAAAAGATTAACCTCACCGAATGAAGATAATGAAGCAATTAGAATAAATAAATTCCTTAGTGAAGCCGGTGTATGTTCCAGAAGGGAAGCAGATAGGGCGATTATGGAGGGAAAGGTAAAGATTGATGGTGTTACGGCGCAGATGGGTGCTAAGGTAACAAAAAACAGCCGGGTGACCTATTGTGGAAAACCGGTAAAAAAAGAAGAGAAGCTAGTCTTGATTGCCTTCAATAAGCCAGTAGGCATTGTATGTACAACCGATTCTAGAGAACCAGATAATATTATAGATTATATTAATTATGGGATGAGGATCTATCCGATCGGCAGATTGGATAAGGATTCGGAAGGATTAATTCTCCTAACCAATGATGGAAATATCGTTAATAAAATACTACGTGCGGAAAATAACCATGAGAAGGAATATATAGTTACAGTTAATAAGGAAATTACACCAGAATTTATAAAGAAAATGTCCTCTGGTGTACCGATACTAAATACGGTTACTAAGCCTTGTACTGTTAAGCCAATCGATAAGTTTACCTTCCGTATCATCCTAACCCAAGGATTAAATAGACAAATCCGAAGAATGTGTGAATACTGTGGTTACCGTGTAACGAGCTTAAAGCGAATCCGAATCATGAATATTTTATTGGGTAGGCTAAAGCCTGGAATATATCGTAATGTGACGGAGAAAGAGATCGATGTATTAAATAAGCTGATCAATCAGGGGACAAAGGGTTAGAATTGTGGATATAACTTTGATTTTTAAGCCAGTTTGTTGATAATGACGATTGTTCATAGAAAAAAGTAAAATGAAAGAGAAATGATATGTGGTAACAGTTGATAGGAATGATATGTGGTATTATATGAAAAAAGTGTAACTTAGAATTGTGAATGATTATCTGAAAGATTAAGTGATAGATGAATTGATGGATTAAGTGAAAGATTAAAGGAAGGTATGTTCATGGACATTAAGCAGGAGATAGAGCAATTAAGAGAACTGATAAAATATCATAATGACCGGTACTATAACCAGGATGATCCAGAAATATCGGATTACGAATATGATCAATTATCCCTTAGACTCCGTAAATTAGAACAGGAGCATCCAGAGTTTGAACGCTCTGATTCACCAACACAGAAGATTGGCGGAATAGCAAAACGGGAAGCCGGAGTGCTTGTAAAACATAATGTTCCTATGTTAAGCCTGCAAGATGCATTTAATAAAGAAGAAGTCTTTAGCTTTGTAGAGAAGATAAAAAGAGAACGAAGTGATTCGGTATTTAGTGTAGAAAGAAAAATTGATGGATTGTCCGTTGCTCTGCGATACCAAGATGGAATTCTAACGGCTGGTATAACCCGTGGAGATGGAATCACTTACGGTGAAGATGTAACAGAGAATGTTAAGATGATTAAAGATGTTAAAACAAAGCTAAGGGAAGAGATTCCTTACCTTGAGGTGCGAGGCGAAGTATATATGAAGACCGAGGACTTTGAAGCGGTAAATGACAGGCTAGAAGCAGCGGGTAAAAAAGTATTTGCAAACCCTAGAAATTGTGCTGCAGGTACTCTGCGTCAGTTGGATCCAAGCGTTGTCAAGGAGCGAAAGTTATCGATGTTTGTCTTTAATATCCAGGAAGTTAGGGGAAAGACATTCTCCAGTCATTCAGAAAGTTTAGAATGGCTCAAAAAGCAAGGCCTTAAAATAATTGAAGGATATAAATTATGCCATACCGCAGAGGAAGTATGGGAGGCTATTACTGAGATTGGAGAAACCAGGGGTAGTTTACCATATGAAATCGATGGCGCGGTAATCAAAGTGGATAATCTAGAGGATAGAGATTACTTTGGTGCCACTTCAAAAGTACCCAGATGGGCGATCGCATACAAATACCCACCGGAACAAAAAGAGACCAAGGTAAAAGAAATCCGGCTTACAGTCGGAAGAACGGGAAGAATTACCCCAACGGCAATTTTTGAACCTATTCGTTTATGTGGAACGAATGTGGAAAAGGCAACCCTGCATAATCAAGACCGCATTGATGAGCTGGATATTCGCATAGGGGATACGATTATTGTCCGCAAAGCTGGAGAAATCATACCAGAAGTACTGTCAGTAGTAAAGGAAAAAAGGCCGGAGGGAACACTACCTTATAAATTACCGGATACCTGCCCTAGCTGCGGTGCACCGACTGTACGTGATGAGAATACAGCGGATACAAAATGCACCAATCTCAATTGCCCCGCACAACTTACACAACATATTTTGAATTTTGTTGGCAGAAACGCCATGGATATCAAAGGATTTGGTGAGGCCTATGTAGATATCTTAATCAAGGAGGGATATCTAAAGGATATTGCCGACATCTTTTACTTAAAGAATTATCGGGATGAGTTAATTGAGAAGGGGCTCATAGGGAAGGAAAAGAATACGGATAAACTTTTAAAAGCAATTGAAGATAGTAAAGAGAATGATATCGATCGACTGATTACAGGCTTTGGTATAAGGAATATCGGCAAGCAGGCAGCAGGAGAGCTGAAGAAGCATTTTCAGTCGATTCATGACTTACAAAACTCTAGTTATGAGGAGCTGATAGAAATCAATGATGTTGGGGATATCAGTGCCAGGGCGATTATTGAGTTTTTCCAAAACGAAGAGAATCGATCAATCCTTGCTAAAATGGAGCAAGCTGGAGTGAATTTTAATAGCTTGGAAAATAACAGTAACAGAGATAACCGTTTTGAGGGACTAACTTTCGTAATCACTGGTACACTTCCCAGCTTAGGAAGGTCAGAAATGGAAGCGATTATCAAGAGTTACGGTGGTAAGGTATCCAGTAGCGTATCGAAGAAAACGAATTATGTGATCGCAGGAGAAAATGCAGGAAGCAAGTTAACAAAAGCGAATGAATTGGGTATCACTGTTTTAACCGAGCAAGATATACTAGATAGAATAAAATAATTTGTAAGGAATATTATGGAAACAATAGTGAAATAACGTTGATTTATTTACTCAAACATGTTATGATATTTTTTATTCTAGTATGTTTATGAGAGATAGGAAATCGAATAAGGATCTATAACAATCCATTCGACTTGATTGAAATATTTAGAAGATGGTGATTGAAATGCCGATAAAAGTACAGAGTGATTTACCTGCAAAGAAAATCTTGGAAGATGAAAATATATTTATTATGGACGAGACCAGAGCCTTACATCAGGATATTCGTCCTCTACAAATTGCAATCCTAAATTTAATGCCGATCAAGGAAGACACCGAAGTACAACTGCTTCGGAGTCTTTCAAATACACCACTTCAAGTGGATATTACTTTTCTTACCACAAAAACCTATATTGGAAAGAATACACCGACTAGTCATTTGGACCAATTCTATTTAACATTTGATGATGTAAAAAATCGCAAATTTGACGGACTGATCATTACCGGAGCGCCTGTAGAATTAATGGACTTTGAAGAGGTAGACTATTGGGAAGAACTTACAGCAATCATGGAATGGTCTAAGACACATGTGACGTCAACTTTACATATCTGCTGGGGAGCACAGGCTGGGTTATATTATCATTATGGAATTGAAAAAAAGCGATTAGAAAAGAAACTCTTTGGAATCTTTGAGCATAGGGTTAAGAAACGGAGAACACCTTTTGTAAGGGGCTTTGACGATATATTCTTTGCTCCACATTCTAGATATACTACGGTTGATAAGGAGGATATCCTTAAGAATAAGGATCTTATCATTCTTGCTGAATCCGATGAAGTAGGGGTGTTCATCGTATTGGCGCAGGAAGGAAAGCAGATCTTTGTTATGGGACATCCTGAATATGATCGAGTATCCCTTGATAATGAATATAAAAGGGATATTGCTAAGGGGTTACCGATTGATTTACCAAAGCATTATTATCCGGAAGATATACCAGGGCAGAGACCTACCCTAGTATGGAGAGCGCATGCCAATATAATGTATACAAATTGGCTGAACTATTATGTCTACCAAGTAACACCATACGAATTATAATGGAAGGCATCGGAGATAGACGGAGTATGAATATCTAGTTACATCATGAGTTTAACTTGCATAAGAAAAAGGCTGCAAACTCGTTTTCAGTTCTTATTGGGGGAGAGCAAATGAAACTGATGGAATTTCTGCAGAGCAGGTCAACTACATGTCTGTTTTTTGGAATTGCAATTGAAACAATATGTATTATTTTTCTAATTATAGTTTTATTGCTATTATTGAAGAATAATAAGAGAAATAGAAAGCCATCCCAAATATTAAAGAAGATGCAGGAGGTCTTTCTATTAGAAGGGGAACGTTATAAAATAGCAACAGAATTATCACAGGATGTTATTTTTGAATACCGAATCCCGGAAGATGAGATGATAAATACAAAGAAATATAAGGATTTATTCGGAGGGGAACTATTTATTTCCGACTATTTCAAGGAATGTGAGAAACGACGGGACATCGTTCACCCTGACGATTGGGGGATTTTTCTTGAGTATTGTCAGGCACTAAATAAAGGAAAAAATATTATTGAAGTAGAATTTCGATTAAAAAATCGTTTGGGCGAATTTATCTGGTGTCAAGTCATGGGAAAAACCATATACGATGAGAATAAAAAGCCTCTTCGGGTGATTGGTAAAATTGTCAATATCGATATTCATAAAAAGCAACTGGAGGCTTTGGAATATAAAGCGACCAGAGATCCCTTAACCAATGTTTATAATAGAGAAATTACGATCAAAAAGATTGATAAGTTTATCTCTGGTAATAGAACTGGTAAACATATGTTAATGTTTATTGATTTTGATGATTTTAAGAAAGTTAATGATAACTATGGACATTTAATAGGAGATAAGATTCTTGTTTATGTAATCGGTAAAATTAAAGAGGTCTTTTCCGAGGGAGAGATCATTGGTAGGACCGGTGGGGATGAATTTATCGTATTTGCTGGCAATATAACCGATATTGATGAAGTATTGGAGAAAGCGGCTTTGTTACGGAATGCTATGGAAACTACATATTGTGATAATGGATATGAGATTCCTATCTCTGGAAGCATAGGAATCGCAATGTATCCTGAGGATGGTAACCATTTTGAACAATTGATGGAAAAAGCAGACCATGCCTTATATCTTGCAAAGGAATTTGGTAAGAATAACTATGTAATGTATTCCCAGTTTACTTAAAATCTTCCTTTGATATGGCATGGGTAATTAATAATAAACCCATACAGATGATGCAAAACAGTATGCAAAAAGTCAGTAACAGGAAGACTTCATTGGTTTGCGTCATCTTTTTTATGTATTCATAACTCTCTTTTAGAAGGAAACCTGCAAGTGCTGTGATTAGACCAGGTTTTACAATACTGTTTCTGGCTTCAAAGGGGAAGCGAATATTTCTGGCAACTGCGATTGCATCAAGAAAGGTTATGATTAGCTGGCCAATCAGTAATGCAACTAGATAACCCGTAATTCCCATTCTTGGGATCAATATGGCTATTAAAAAGATCTTGCTCAAGGTTCCTACTACCGAATTAATAAAGGTGATATGAGCTTTTCCTAGACCATTGATGATACTTCCTAAAGTAGTAGTAAGATAGATAAAGGGACATAGCCAAGCCAGAATCATGAGGAAACTACCAGCATCATCATTATGAAATATGGTATTACCTAAGTCTTTACCAAATATAATAAAGATCCCAGTACTAATAACTCCGATCATGATACTGTATTTAATCGAAACTGAAGTGGTTTTGCCAATTAATCGCTCATTACCAACCGCCTGTGCTTCAGATACGGTAGGAAGAAGAAGTACCGCAAGGGCATTAATCAATGCGGTCGGAAACATAATAAATGGCATGGACATACCGTTTAAAATACCATAGGTACTTAGGGATTCAGAGGTACTTAAGCCGGACCTTCGAAGCATGGCAGGAATCAAGACCGTTTCGATACTGTGCAGAATATTAATGAGCAGACGATTTGCAGAAAGAGGAATACTCAAGGAGAGCATATCTTTCATAATCAGTCGCTTATTTGTTGTTTTTGCATTGGGATCGGGACCAAGAATAATTAATTTTTTTGGTGGCTTTGTAAAAAAGAGAGAGAAAAAATTATAGAGGCTGGAAGCAATCTCTCCAATCACGATACCCAAAACCGCCATTTCACAGGTAACAGATAAATCTCCATTGCCAGCAAATAGGGCAACAATATAGACTACGATAACACGAATCACTTGCTCTAACAATTGAGTCGAAGCCGGAATACCGGCTCTTTTTAGGCCATAGTAGTAGCCATTAATACAGGAAGTAACACCACAAAAGGGAAATACATAGGCCATGATTCTAAGAGAGGATGCGCTTCGCTCCTCTAATAAGAATCTCCATGCGATATAATTTGCTCCTTGGTAAACTAGGATTGACATAAGAAATGCCAAGGATACAGATAGTAATAAACCAAGTCTTAAGATACGATAAATATTCTTATCATTTCTTTTACCCAGCTCTGCAGCTACCAGCCTAGATATGGCAGTTTGAATACCTGTTGCATAGATGGTAAAACAAATTCCATATACGGGAAAGATAAGCTGATATATCCCCAAAAGCTCTGCACCCATAAATTTGGAAAGAAAAATTTTATAAAAGAAACCGATTACCCTAGTAATAAAACCTGCAAGAGTTAGGATCAAAGTCCCTTTTACGATATTATTTCTTTTCATAATATGTATTTGCTGCGATGTAATCTTTTTATCTGCCAATTTGGATCATCCTCGCATTTCTTTATAATAAAGGAAAGCACAGCTTATAAGGAGCTGTTTTTTTTACTAACAATATGAAAAGGGCTATATAAGACTTAGAAAGCTTTATCCATCTTGTTTATATGTATATTTGAAGAGTCGAAAACTTATGTTATCTTGTGCTATGAAAATTAATATTATCGGTCAAGGAATGCATCCCCTTGGTCTGTCTATGTTTTCACAATCTGGTAAATAAAGATAGAAAATTTAAAATTTATATTGACAGTTATTCTTTACAGTGCTATATTTAAAACCGAGTGATTTAATAGGAATTAAATCAATAAGAAATAAGAATAATAAGAAAAATATTTAAAATGTAGTATTGAAATGTGCAATTTAAGATCGGTGTTATTACCGGTGGAGAGGGTAAGGTGAGAATATGAAACTTTCTACCAGAGGAAGATATGGCCTAAGAGCAGTGCTTGATCTAGCTGTACATGATTCAGATGAAGCGGTTGCATTAAGCCAAATAGCCGAAAGACAGGGCATTTCGATGAATTATCTGGAGCAGCTGATTCCAAAGTTAAAAAAAGCAGGGATAGTAAGAGGGATTCGAGGTGCACAGGGGGGCTATCTATTAGCAATGCCTGTAGATAAAATATCCATAGGGGATATCCTTAGAGCTTTAGAAGGTGATTTAAATCCTGTGGATTGCGCCGATGTTAATGATGGAGAGGGCGCTTGCAGTAACTCTGATACCTGTGTAACAAAATATGTTTGGAAGCGTATTAGTGATAGTATAAATGAAGCAGTTGATGGAATTATGCTTTCTGAACTAGTTGAAGAAAGTAGAAAGCTTCAGGCTCCAGTTCCTAATGATTCAAATAAAACAAAGCTATCATGTGGAAAATAATACATGAAATATTAGGAGATGACAATCATGGAAAAGAAAATTTATCTGGATAATGCGGCAACCACCAAAACAAGACCGGAGGTTGTAGAAGCAATGCTGCCTTATTTTACTGAGAAATTTGGCAATCCATCCAGTATCTACGAGTTTGCTTCACAGAATCGAAAGGCAGTAGATGAAGCAAGGGGAATCATTGCTAAGGCTATGGGTGCGGATATTTCTGAAATCTATTTCACTGCAGGAGGAACCGAATCCGATAACTGGGCTTTA
>JAAYQP010000165.1 GCA_012519195.1 Clostridiales bacterium
ATATGGCGGAAGAATTGTTTGAAGGAAATTACGTCAATGGATACAGCTTATCTGAAGCGATTAATAACGGAATCCTTCCCACATTTCAATATGTAACCGCATGTTTTCAGCTGGAAGAAAAAATAAAAGAATTAAAAAATCGAATAAATCAACAGCAACTAAGCAAACGCAAAAGGGATTTATGTATAAAGCTGATCAGCAGACTGGAACTTTCATACATAAACAAACTTATGATAAAGACAATCATAGGCAAACACATGCCCGAGGGGAAAAGAAAAATAATTGTATTCATTAATTCAATTGATGAGTTTGAGGGCGTTAAAAAAAGCTGTGAGGATTGGTTTGAACAAACGTCAATCCATGTCATTCACAGCAAACAGAACAGAAACTTAAACAATGCCAATATAGCCCGATTTGAACAGGATAATGCAAAAATTTCCGTTCTTCTGGCTATCGATATGTTAAATGAAGGAGTTCATACAAAAGCGGATACCATTATCATGTTCAGAAAAACAGAAAGCCCCGCCGTGTATTTTCAACAGCTTGGAAGAGCTCTATCCGTAAAAAACGAAGGAGAAATCGTGATCTTTGACATGGTTGGCAACCATTGCAACTTAAATGTACATGTCGGTATAGAAAATGAAGTAGCGAATCTGAATCAACAGATAAAAGACCCGCTGAAACAAATAATTGTTCATGATTATGTAATGGAAACAATGGAAGTTCTGAATCAGATCGAAAAAACGCTTTCCAATGACTGGACAGAGGATGAAGATAAAATACTTTATCAGAATTATGAACAGATGGGCGGAAGAGTATCAAAACTTCTTGAAAACCGGACTGCCAGCGCCTGCGCTGCCAGAGCAAATTATCTTGGGCTTCATCGTCCGGATACATACTGGACAAAAGATGAAGATGAAATAATAAGAAAATATTATCCGACAATGGGAAGAAAAGTAAGTCAATTGCTTAAAAACAGAAATGAAAGGGCCTGTCTTTCAAGAGCTTATATCTTAGGCGTACAATACAACAGTAATACATGGACAGAAGAAGAAGATCAAATTCTTAAAAACAACTATGGAAAATTGGGCGGGGAAGTCGCAAAACTCTTGCCGAACAGAAGCAGACAAGCCTGCCTGCTCAGGGCCAGCCTGCTTGACTTAAAAAGGGACAACGCTTGGAATAAGGAGGAAATATCCGTATTGACACGGTTTTATCCAACCATGGGCAAGGCCGTATATAAAAAGATCCCGGGGAAAAGCGAAAGGGCCTGTATTACAAAAGCGGCAAATATGAAACTAAAAGGACCGTCTTCCCGCTGGACTAAAAAAGAAGATGATATTTTACGAAAACACTATCCTGCCATGGGAAAAAAAGTTCATGAACTTTTGCCCAAAAGAAGTGAAAAAGCCATTGCTGCAAGGGCTAAATTTTTAAATATCAGAAAAGATGGCAATTGGACGGAAGCGGAAATGAACGTCCTTATAAAAAATTATCCTACCATGGGATTGGCGGTTTCAGAACTGCTTCCGGGCAGATCAAAAGAAGCTTGTAAGAGCATGGCGTTAAAACTCAAAATCAAAAGAACGGACAGGACATGGACACAAGAAGAAAACCGGATCATGCTAACCTACTATCCGGAACTAAAAACGCATATAACAAGTCTCCTGCCAAAAAGGAGCAAATCGGCCTGTATCCAGCAAGCAAAAAAACTGGGACTTACTTAAAAAATAAAAAACCGGCAAAGGCAGCCCTTTTTCTTATGAAATTAGTCTTGCAATTAATCCTTCAATGATACCCCAAAGTGAAAAGTCCTGTCCACCGTAAACCAGCATCCAGTTATTAATTGTATTACTAAAGAAGTAGGATCCGAATCCAACTAAGAAGACCATGATAATTCCGCTTATAGCAGCTCCAACAACTGCTCCCCTTATACCGCCAGTAGCATTGCCGACGATGGCTGCTGTTCCGATTTCAAAGAAGCAGGTAAAGGTAAGAGGTATGATAACCGTTGGGAACATCCCGGCAGTTAGTATAATGGTTAAGGTTGAAGTAATCATAGCAACGATAAATCCGATAATCAATGCATTCGGTGCAAAACTGAAGACAACAGGGCAATCCAATGCGGGAATTGCTCCAGGAACAATCTTTTCTGCAATACCCTTGAAGGCTGGTACAATTTCAGCAATTAACATACGAACACCAAGTAGCATTACAGTAACACCTACACCAAAATAGATCGATTTTGTGAAAATATATGTAAATATTCCTGTGGAACCACCTGCATAACCCCATACCTCACCAGGCTCAAATCCATTTGCTAGTAGAATAAAGTACATTACAATATAGGTTAAGCAGATTACTATGGAACCGGTTATGGAAACTTCTCTTAGAAAACCTAAACCTTTAGGGAAGCTAATACTTTCTGTGGATTTTTCCTTATTTCCTATCAATTTACCCAAAGAACCGGATATCACGGAAAGAATTGTGGTAGGATGGCCGATGGTAAAGCTGTCATCACCGGTTACTGCTTTAACGAAAGGTCTCATTAAGTTAGGGGATACAATCATATAAGTAGCAGTAAATATGGTGGCAAGAATGATTAGTTTTGTTCCGGTAAGACCAGCATCAACACCAGCTGCGATAAATACATAAGGGAACCAATACAACATATGCCCAGTTAAAAATACGGATTTCCATTTTGTAAAGCGGGCGAAGAGTAAGTTAATCGCAAAAGCAACAAGCATTACAATTCCAATCTGTGTACCATAAACAGACATATCAATATCTGCAGCCCCACTTGCAGACGGCATCATGGTATTAAATGCGGTAGCTAATCCGTTGATTGAGTTTCCAGTAATAATTCCAGTTCCTTGTGAGAGTACAAAGAAACCAATTGCTGTCATCATGGTTCCACGAACGATATCACTGAATGTTCTCTTCTGAAGAATTAGTCCGATTAAAGCGATCAAAGCTAGAAAGATTGCACCTTGGCCAAAGATTTCATTAATAATAAAATTCAATAAACCCATTATCAAACCATCCTTTCTTTAAAGCTTACAACTTTTTTTATACTAGCGCTTTTGCGCATTTAAAATTAAATATTACTTAAAGAATGATAGTAACTTTTCCGTTATCTCTGCCTTATTCATAAAGTTTGAAACAGCGATAACGGGGATTGTAGTACGATTGATAATCCGATCTGCAAGTTCCGTTGAGGTGAAAATCGCATCACATTCTACGGAAGTACATGTTCCAATGTCGCCGCAGAATACCTCCGCTTCTAATTTGTGCTCCTTTAATATGTCCTGTATCTTCATCTTTAAAAATAGGGAGGATCCACATCCGAAGCCACAAACAGCCTGTATTTTCTTTACGCTCATCGCCAACCTCCTTTCTACTTGATCTAGGCAAGGTAACTTATCCCAATCAGCCCTTTAGTATTGTCGTAATCTCCTCCACTGTATTCGCCTCAATCAGATCATTGATTAGAGTATCTCTTAAAAATAATTCGGCTATTTTTGATAGTCTATTCAGATGTGAATTCTGATCGGTACAACCCATACATAAGATAATAGAGACAGGATCATTTTTGGAACCAAAATGAACGGGGGATGATAAGGTTATCAGCGAGATATCATTGCGAAGAACAAATTCTCCAGGCGATGCGTGAGCAAGAGCCAATTTTGGAGATATCACTATATAGGGACCATACTCCTTTACAACTGCGATCATTCTTTCTACATATTCTTGCTTAATGCTGCCAGCTTCCACTAGGATATTTCCAGCCTTACGAATGGCTTCCTCCCAGCTCGCAGCAGTTTCCTTCACTCGGATGCGTGTTCTTTGAATTAATTCATCCAAATATAATACCTCCTTAGAATGTCTAGAAATAAGCTTAGAATGACTTCTATATTAAAATTATCATATTAAACAAAGTGTTCATAGTATAGTTTGTTTCCAAAGATTGTGAAACAAATTTGACTTTACTTTACGAGGTCTTACCTATAGTATTAAAGTAAGGTATACTGCAAATATTTGTATGTAGAGGCGTGATTTATATGAATAGAAAGATATGTGAGTTAATTGCTATTTTAATTAATTCGCCGAATCAATATTTTAGATATGAAGATCTTGCACAGCTTATGTCTGTTAGTACACGCTCAATCCGAAACTATATTTCACGTTTAACCTATTTTTTTTCAGAGCAAAACATAGCCCATCTCATAAAAATATCGAATAAAGGGATTGCGTTTATCGGAGACAATTGTGATGGAAAATTAGTGATGTCTAGGTTAATTGATTCGGATTTTTATTTTTATAAATTATCCTCTGAAGAACGAGTTGGTATCATTGCTATAAAACTTATGTTATCGAAAAAAGGTTGTACAATTTCTTCTTTAGCAGATCAATTTAATGCCAGTCGCGTTACGATTATTAAGGATATCGATCAGGTTAGACTTTTGCTTCATAGGCATAATATGACCCTTGATACTCCCACTAGCCATGGCTACATATTGAATGCTTCCGAGAAGGACAGGCGGGAGTTGATCTCTAAAATCGTATTGAATTCTTATGATTCCTATCCATTTTATGCAAATAAGATTAATATCTATGAATTCTTTCTTAATAAAGAGTATTTTAAAGATTCTGAGGATGATTATTATGCGGAAATTTTAAGAAAGGCAGAAGATGAATATCGGATTACAGTATCGGATGCTTATTTTGGGAAAGTACTCTTTTACCTAAAGCTTATGGTATTCCGTGTTTTAGAAGGATTTACTCTGCGGATGGAAACCAATGAACATGATCTATTATCAATAAAAAGGTTGAATGTATATCAGATCGCGGAATATATACTGGCATCTCTTAAGAATAAATTTAAGGTCACTTTTCCAGAAAGTGAGATCTTAAACTTTGCACATAAACTTTATGAATATCATTTTTATAATCATCGCTTCATTGAAGATAATCGTAGTATGAAGAAACATATGATTATTCATAATTTCCTTGAGAAAGTTGGAAGAGATCTTATGATACCGCTATCCGATGATAGCCTTCTGATCGAACAACTAGGCAATCATCTTTGTGATATGAAGAAGGTACATAACAGTGGAACGACAATCCATAATGATTTTCGAGAACAAATAATCAAAGAATATCATATCTATTATAAGACCATATGGAAGCATAAATATATATTAGAGAGTCATTTTGGTTACCAATTTAGTGAGGATGAAGTAGCTTATATCATTCTTTATATCGCTGTAGCCGTTGAACGATATTTTGAAGATGATGCTACACCGAAAGTGATAGTTGTCTGTCATACAGGTATTGGTACAGCGAATTTTCTTGTAGAAGAGTTGAAAGCGAATTTTAATATTAGGATTCTTATCTCTACCTCATCTCATAAACTAGATGATATCATCCAGCAATATGACTATGATTTGATTATATCCACGGTCAGTCTTCCCGATACAGTAGGCAACTGGATTAAAGTATATCCTATGCTGGACGATAAGGATATTATTAACCTACAACGGGCCCTCTATAATATAAAAAGGGGAAAGAGAAAAAGTATCCTATCAAAGATGCAGCGCAGTAGTAACAATGAGATGATTTCTTCGGCCCATTTGGAGCGACTGGAACAGGTACTAACCATCCATAATATTATGCTAGATGTAAGCTGTAATAATTGGCGGGAAGCAATCCGGTCGGCTGCCAATATATTGCTAAGGAATGGGAGTATCACCCCAAGATACATTCAGGCTATTGTAAATTCCGTAGTGGAAAACGGCGCTTACTTTGTTTATTGCCCAGGGGTTGCTTTAGCACATGCGGGGCCATCGGATGGAGTAGAAAAGTTCGATATCTCATTGATACGCCTTCAAACACCGGTATGCTTTGGTCATAAAACAAATGATCCTGTAAGATATGTTATATGCTTTGGTTCAAACAACAACCCAGAAGATGCAAACCTTATATTAAAACTTATGAACATTATTAGTTCTGATGAGCTATTATCCCAGCTTGATAGGCAAAATGATAAGGAAAGTTTTTATAAACACATCATAGAATATGGAGGGTTATAGAATGAAAACCAAAAGTAAATGCTTTGATTATCTGAACCACTTAAAAAACATCATGTTGAAGGTAGAAGAAACTCAGTGGGATAATATTGACCACAGTAGTAAAAAACTTGCAGAAACAATTCAAAAGAAGCAATCGATCTTTGTTTTTGGTGCTTCCCATGCAGGTATTGTTGCCCAAGAAATGTTTTATCGTACCGGTGGCTTAGCTTTGATTAATCCAATTCTTCCTTCCGAATTTGCCTTAAATACACGCCCTGTTATTCAGACCAGTGATATGGAGAAGTTGGATGGATATACAAAGGTGGTATTAAACAATACCCCGATTAAGAGCGGAGATCTTCTTATCCTTCATTCGGTATCGGGACGTAACCCTGCAGCCATAGAAATGGCATTGGAAGCAAGAAATCGTGGAATATTTACGATTGGTATCACAAACATGACCTATACCAAAGAGGTTACATCCCGCCATAAAAGTGGTAAAAAACTTTATGAGATCTGTGATATTGTCATTGATAACTGTGGGGATTTCGAGGATTCCAGCATGCTGATCGAAGGGCTAGGGCAGAAAATCGCACCAACTTCCAGTGTTATAGGATGTACAATTGTTAATATGATACTGATTCGAACCGTAGAATATTTGCTTGAAATGGGAATAGAACCACCCGTATTTCGAAGTGCAAATGTGGATGGTGGATCAGAATTCAATAAAATTATCTTTGAGAAGTATAAGGACCAGATTCATTATATGTAGGAAAGGGTTTCTTTCCCTTTTAAACCCTTCCTTATTTTATACTGGTAAAAAGATTTGCAGGGCATTATAATAGTATATAGTACAAATCCTTTTAGTAAAATAGGATGAAACATCCTAGCATTCATAAAAACAAATAAGGATTCTCTAAGATTCCGGAAAGGATGTAAGATGGAATATATAGTAAAACAATGCCCGAAATGTAGTGGTGAACTCCACATACCAGCCGAAATGAAAAAATGTATCTGTATGTTCTGTGGTGAAGAATTTGAAATCCAAAACACAGAAGGAAAGGATCAGGATGCACCCGATCGAAAGACCGTTGAAATGGCTTATCACAATGCCCTTGCTGAGATTGCTCTGTTAGTAGAGAATTGCGAATCTTATATGATGAATTTTACAAAGGATAAATACGGAGCAAGCTTTGAGAAATATTTAAATATCAGCAGGCCTATTCTAAAAGCGGCAGAGGATTATGTAACTTTATTTGAGGCTAGTAGGGAAAATGTCATCCAAGAAATATCCCAAGGAATTATAGAAGCTGCAAAGACAAAAATTGATGAAGCAAGGAAGGCTCAGAAGGCTTCCACGCGGACTAGAATCATTGACCAATATCGTTTCTTTCTAGCCATTTACACAGTTCCCATGGTTCGCTATTTAAATTATGGAATAAGTGAGCCGCTGGCTGATGGAATCATAGAAATATGGCGCAATCAATATCCTAAACATGAGTTTAAGAAAGGTAACTATGACGAGCTGCAGGCAGGCTTTAAACGCAAAGGTTTTTGCTTTATCACCACAGCAGTTTGTGAGTCCATGGAAAAGCCGGATGATTGCTATGAACTAACGATCTTCCGAAATTTCCGTGATACCTATATGCAGATGACCAGGGACAGGCAGGCTATGGTAGAAGTGTATTATCAGATTGCACCAGCAATTGTAGCCATCATTAATACCCAGCCTAACCGTAACAGGATTTATTCCTCAATATGGAGAGAATTTTTACAGCCATGTCTAGAGGATATCGAAGAAAATCGACTAGAAGATTGTGAGAAACACTATACCTATATGATCAATAAACTTAAGGATGAATTTTTATATTATCAATAAGCATAAAGTTTTAAAAGATTCAGCATAAAATTTTAAAAGATTTAACCTCAAATAGCCTTCCTGTAAATATCAAATAGATTAGGAAATATTCAGAGTACTACCACCGTCTCCCATTGCATACAATGTAACAACAATGATAATAAGGGGGAATGCGCTCTATCTAAGGGGTAGAACGCAGACACTATGAAAGGCTATATAGAGGAACGGGCGGTTGAAATCGCTAATTATATTATCGAGAATAATGCGACTGTGAGGCAGACAGCAAAACAGTTCGGTATTTCGAAATCAACCGTACATAAAGACGTAACGGAACGTCTTACACAAATTAATCCTGCCCTTGCGAATAAGGCTAGGGTCGTCCTTGACCTCAACAAGTCAGAGCGCCATATTAGAGGTGGCATGGCAACAAAGGAAAAATATCTCCATAAGTCCAAGTACCATCAAAATTTTTAAAACGGATTATATTTTTGAAGGAATTGCAAGCAAAAGGGTATTTCTATGAATTCATTTTCATAGAGATACCTTTTTTTGCAAAAGAGGAAAATTCTGGCTCTTTTGCAATAGTTGGGGTAGGATTTTTTGAATCCTACTCCATTACTGTGTTTAGAGCCATTTTAATGTTTGGTGGCTATAATTCATGTTTTTGGGCATGCGAAATAAGCCTCATGCCTGTC
>JAAYQP010000166.1 GCA_012519195.1 Clostridiales bacterium
CAAACAACAATTAAAAAGCCTTGGTCTGGCGGCGTAAAACAGATCATCGAGCAAACTTAAGAAATAGCGAGTAAAGAACACGAAACGCTGTCCGATTATCTGGGAAAGGCTCAACACTCCTCGATAGGTTTGATTTACGACATAGAGAAGCAAGGAATGTAGTTCAAGACATTTTTGACATTGACTTCGGTCATACTTACGAAATATTGGAATTTGAAAAAGAAAAATCCTTAAACTATTTGAGGGATGCTTTGAATATTAGGATAGAAAACTAAAAAATGCTTGAGCAACAAGTTTGTCATTAAGAACGGGGTATCGTATGAATTCCTATAAAAGATTAATTAGTAATTCATTTATGTTTGGTGTAGGCAATTTAGGCAGCAAGTTGATTTCTTTTATCTTAGTTCCTTTGTATACTTATTATTTATCAACAGAGCAATTTGGAACAGCTGATTTGATTATGACAACTGCAACTATGTTAACCCCCATTATATCCGCGAGTATATTTGAAGCAGTTTTTCGATTTGTTTTGGACAAAAATAGAGTACAGGACATCATTATAACTAACTCAGTATTCATAGCGCTAATAGGGTTTATAATTGTTTGTATTATATATCCCTTACTTTCGTTTTTCAACGTTTTTGGCGATAATTTGATATATTTCTATTTAATATTGCTGGTCAGGATTTTCGAACAAGTTTTTGCTCTTTATGCCAAGGGCTTAGGAAAAGTAAAAGTTTTTGCAATAAACGGCATGCTCTTAACGTTCACTACAGGGGCATTGAGTATCTTGTTTCTAGTTTACCTTGATTTCGGGATTGCAGGGTATTTTTGGGCGATTATTGTTTCAAACGCTATCTCAATTGTATTCTTGAATATCATGACCAAAGGATATAAAAGTATTTCGCTCTCTAAATTTGACCGCAAAATTATGAAAGAGTTATTGAACTTTTCCGTGCCGATGATCCCAAATTCAATAATGTGGTCGTTGATGAACACTTTCAGTAGGTACTTTATCCTATTTTTTGCGGGGATAAGCGCTAATGGGTTGTTTGCTGTTGCTAGCAAAATTCCAGTGCTGATAAATTTAATTAGCCAAGTATTTTTACAGGCATGGCAAATTTCCGCAATTGAGGAGTATGACAGCAACAGTAAATCTACTTTTTATTCCAATGTTTTTACCCATTTATCTTCCACACTCTTCATAGGAGTCTCAGTTTCAATTGTAGTTATTAAGATTATTTTTGGAAGCTTTTTTGCAGCAGAATATTTTTCGGCTTGGATGGTGGTACCATTTTTGTTATTAGGAACAGTATTTTCGAGTTTCTCAACATTTCTGGGAACAAATTATATCGCTGCTAAACAGACTAAGGGAGTATTTAAAACATCCATTTATGGAGGAGTTATAAGCACACTACTAAATCTTATATTGATCCCATTTTTTGGTATCGTAGGCGCGGGTATCTCTTCTATGCTTAGTTTTTTTACTGTTTTCATAATACGTTTCTATGACACAAAGAAGTACATTGATATGAATATTAAGTGGTCTGTATTCACAAGTAGCTTAATCATTATATTTGTTCAAATTGGCGTATTGATGGTCTCACTACCTAAGACAGCAGAATTTGTCGTTGAATCTGTTCTGCTTCTTATATTAGCGATAATAAATAGACATTTATTCACATCTCTATATAAGCTAAAACAAATTAATCGTAAAAAATCAGTATAAACCTGCATTCATGTTTTTCAGAATAGCAATTCGAGATGCCACTGCTCTCATTAATAAGCAAAAATTATAGAGGGTTATTTATCTGAGAGGGTGAGGGAAATGAATGACTTCAAAAGTATCGATTATGAAAAGTTTCTAATAAAGTTACGCGAAACATGTAGGCATCAGCTCATAAGATATCCAGAACTGTCTAAAGTAACATTTAAAGACAAAGTAAAGGGTTTACTAAAAAAAGCATCGAAAGGAAGCATCAGGACCGACAGGTTTTTTTGGCCGAATGGTCTGTTGGCAATAGCTTTAGAGCAAACGTATAAGGCAAAAAATGAAATTGAAGATCGAAAGAGCTTAATTAAGTATTATGATAAATGGATTGACACTGGCATTAAAATCAATCACTTAGATAATGTAATAAATGGGTATTCGATGGTATTCGTTTATGAAATAACAAACGACGACAAATATAAAATAGCACTAGAAAAAATCGCGAGATACATTATTGATCATCCGAAAGATAAATACAATAGTTTGCCGTACAGAATAACTAAATCCCAGCCCGATAAACTTGGCTATATTTTTGTGGATAGTCTAGGAATGATTTGTCCTTTTCTGTGTAGATACGGGGAATTGAAAAATGATAAGATTATGGTTGACTTAGCCATAACCCAATTAAAAAACTATATTAAATACGGATTAGATGAAACAAGAAAACTTCCATATCACGCATATAGTGCAGAGAATAAAGTTAAATTCGGAATAATTGGATGGGGTCGAGCAGTAGGTTGGATGTTGATGGGACTAGTTGATAGCTTGGAATATATTGATAAAGGGCATAAAGAATACGATTTTTTGTCGAAAAATTTCACTGAGATTGTTGATGCGACTGTTGAATATCAGCGTAGCGATGGACATTTTTCATGGCAACTTGAAGCTTTAGAAGGTCCATATGACTCATCTTCTACATCAATGATTGGTTATGCGATTGGAAAAGCTATAAAAATTGGCATTCTTGATAATTATTATCAGAAATATGTTGAAAAAGCCATTATTGCGTTATATAACTCTACCAACGATGGTTATGTTAAAGATTGTTCGGCCGAATGCCTAGGGTTAAGTATGTATCCCCAAAAATATGGTTGGTATCCTTGGTCTCAAGGGCCGACAACAGCTTTAGTGTCAATGTTTTATGGTGGGGTAGAGTGAAATGAGTAGAAATTATTCCCACTCAAATAAGTTTGGAGTGAAAAAATGAAAATATTAACAACAGGAGCAGCCGGCTTCATAGGTTTTCACTTATCAACCTTATTACTGGAAAATTCCATTCAAGTAATAGGGCTAGATAACTTAAACGATTATTATGATCCAGAACTAAAGAAAGCTAGACTCGAAATTCTAAATAAATACGACAACTTCACATTCCACAAAGTAGATTTAAAGGCCAAGCCTGCCGTTGATAACATCTTCGAAGCCTATAAACCAACACATGTTATCAACTTAGCAGCCCAAGCGGGGGTTAGGTATTCCATTGAAAACCCGTATGCTTATGTGGATTCAAATCTAACAGGATTTATGAATATCTTAGACTTCTTCTACCGGAATATGATGGTTTGAAAGAACATCATGTTCGTACGTA
>JAAYQP010000021.1 GCA_012519195.1 Clostridiales bacterium
GAGCAAACAGGGGATTTTGTGCCTATGTCTACATATGTTCGGTATAAATTCGATAGACGGCCGAGTTAGAAGAATGGGTGATAGAGGTTTGAACAATTACTATAGAATCGAAGAAGCTAATTTCTTTAATATAAGATTTGAATAATAGCAGGAGGGAGTTAATGTCTACAAAAGTCGCCCCTGGAAAAATTGAAGAACTAGCAAATGAACTTAAAAACTATAGTAGGTGTGTGGAATCTGGTGAACGCAGCATTTATCAGACAATTTTAAGGCTAATAGAAGAAACAGAGGCTGAATATAGTGAAAGTTATGTTAGAAGTACAACTCATCATATAAGGCAAATGCTACATGAAATGCGTCGGTCGGCAGATAAAGTAACTGGCGAACTTAATACCTTGTCTCGGAATTCCCTAATAGCCGCATCAAGGTATCGGGACCTGGAATTGAAACAAGCAGTTTTAAGAATACCTAAATCCGGGAAAATAGATATAACACCTGTGCCGATTCCAAATTTTTCCCCAGAAAATAAACCGAGCTTTATTAAGTATCCATTTTTTTCGCTTAATCCATTAGAGGATATTATTAAGAGTGGAGATAAAATAAAAGTGAAGCCAAAATTTGATCCTAACAAGGATTATGCGGCACTCATTCGTGAAGCAATCAAAAACGGTGATTATTCAAATCTTCAGACATTGGTAGATGAAAGGGATGCTAAGATTGCTTCCAATAGGGAACTGTATAAAGAGGCCAATGCGACGGGTGAAGATTTATTGTCATATGGGTATGTAGGTGTTAGGAGTTTTCTTAATACCCTGGGGTTTACGGATGACCAGATTACATACGAAAACGGTAAGGTCTGTGTAACAGTAAACGGCAAGAAGTACCCTCTTGATATATTAGGGGTAGCTATTACTGGATATGTTAATTATGCAAGTAAGGAAAATATTGAGAAGGCACTGAAAAATGCAGGGGTAAACTTAAATCCAGTCAATAGCAGCACAAGTACAACAAGCGGTGATATCACTCCCCCGCCTGCTGACTATGACACAGTCAAAAAAATACAGCATTACTTAGTACAACTGGGATTTGATATAGGTATATTTGCAGATGGAACACCAATGATTGACGGGGATTGCGGAAATAGAACTATAGCGGCTATTCTTGTATTACAAAATAGCGTTGGAATTGATATTACAGGACAGCCGGATGAGCAAACACTTAACAAACTAATTGAGTTAGTCGAGAGTGGGAAAAAGTACGGTGATATATTTAAAGCGTTTGTCCCTTCAGAACATCCGGTTGTTGTGTTAGATAAAGAATTGAATGGGCATTTACCAGAAGAGGAAGCAAAAAAATTATTTAGAGTTAGAGCAAATAACGGTGGATATGCTTTAATGCAAAAATCTGAAGCAATTGCATGGGCTTACCTTGTAAATGAGGTGGTAACACAAACAGATTTTAATGTTAATAAATTCTTCCCCAGTTATTCAACAACTGGATATAGAGAATATAAAGATCAGGTAAGATTTTACGCAGGGTATTACTTGAAGCAGCAAGGATATTCTCATTCTCATAATGCCGCAATAGCAGCGGTGCCCAAATTTGATATTGGGTTAGAAAAAGCTAAGCAGTTCATATGGGAGCATAGAGAAGATTTTAGCAATGATCAATACTTCTTTGATAAGTATGTGGGTAAACCAGGAGATAACAACAAATATTTGAGTGGATATGGCAGTAGTAATCATGGTAACGGTGTAGCCCTTGATTTAGATTTGCAAGATCCTGGTAGTGATAAAGGTGGAAAGGGTTATGCAACAACAGCTGAAGTTAGATGGCTTGAAA
>JAAYQP010000167.1 GCA_012519195.1 Clostridiales bacterium
AATTTATACGAATTTCAAAAAGAAATGTAAAGATAATGGTTACTTTGTAAAACACGTAATTATGGCATTTATGGAAACATATCTTAGTGCAAATTTTATACTTGAATATATTGAGGAAGATAGAATCAAGTAAAGATAATTCAAAAGAACAAGTCGATTGAGAAAGTAAAATTCGCAGTATATACAAGTTCTTTTGTGAAATCTAAAGTGGAAAGAGGTAATGAGTATGGGCGATATTATTGAAATTAACACGGACAAAAAAGAAGAAGTTCTAACTATGATGAATGATGCTTCTCTTTGCCCATTCCTTGAAGAATCAAGAGTTGGTGTTTCAAATTACACACAGCTTCCAGTTTCCAGATTGGCAGCAATGGGAACTGCCTTTCAACCTCTTGCGACAGCAGTACAGACAGCAGTATCAGGTGCGGGTGGAAGTGGCATTTATTATGTAAACACGGCTGGAAAAACAATGTTCCAAATGAAAGGAACCTCAAACTATATTGGTTCTTTACAGACAGCAGCGGGAACGGTTGGTGGTGGTCAGGCTCAAATGACACCGCTTGCGTGTGACCCTACAATGCTATTTATGGCAGCAGCTATGGCTAATATTGACAAGAAACTTGATGATATTAAGGAAATGCAGCAAGAGATGATGGACTTTCTTGTTCAAAAAGAAAAAGCGGAGTTAAAAGGCAATCTCATATTTTTGTATGATGTATTTAACAATTTTAAATATAATTGGAACAATGCAATGTATAAGAATAACAGCCACATAAAAGTTCTTGATATTCGTCAGGAGGCAGAAAAGAAAATATCTTTTTATAGAGAACAGATAGTTGCAAAGGTCAATAAAAAATCGCTTATTCATAGCGACCAGACTGTAAACAAACAACTTCAGCAAGTACAAGACCAATTCAAAGATTATCAATTATCTTTATATCTGCTTGCTTTTTCATCTTTCTTGGAAGTTATGTTGATTGAGAATTTTGACAAGGATTATCTTAATGGTGTTTCGGAAAAGATTGAAAACTATTCCTTGAAATACAGAGAATTATATACCCAATGTTACGAAGCAATATCCGGATATTCTTCATCCTCTGTGCAATCTGCTTTATTAAAAGGGCTATCTAAAACAAGCACAGCAATGGGGAAAATGATTGAGAAAATACCAGTAGTAAGCAATTCACAAGCTGATGAAACTTTGATTGCAGCAGGTGACAAATTGCAAAAAATCGGTGATGACAAAGTAAGAAAACAAATGAAAGCACTTATCGAACGACAGAGTAATTATGTAAGACCATTTATTGATAATATCAATACAGTTAATGAATTGCATAATAATCCGGTTCAGCTTTTGGTAGATAAGGAAAATCTCTATATTGCTACTATTGCATAAAAGTAGTGTTGCTAAAATATGCGAAAGGAGGAATAATATGCCGGGTTTTGATTGGAACGGTAATGGTAAGAAAGATGTCTTTGACCATTATATGGATATGAAAGTGACAGAGGAAACTACTAACGAGTCGAAAAATATCAGTGGCGGAAATA
>JAAYQP010000168.1 GCA_012519195.1 Clostridiales bacterium
AAAATACATCCCTTAATATAATTCTAAACACATCAAAACTCATTCATAATGAATTTAATAAATGTTATTTATCATTATAATCGGTTAGAGCAATATTTGCAATATTACAAATCTTATTAGCAATGGTATTCGATTACTATGATCGTTATAATGAAGATAAAATCTACTCATTAGAAAGGATAAAAACCGTGGTTTTGGCCTTTGAATAGCGAGCATTTGTGCCAATAAAAAGGTAAGACGATTTGGTTTATTCTTTCAAATGGATTGCAAATATTGACTATAACATTTTACATTAATTGCAATCGACAATTACGAAATGACATTAAAGTTTGAAAGAGAGGTAACCATATGAATGAAGTTCGTTTAGGGATTATAGGAATTGGAAATATGGGCAGTGGCCATTGTAATACCATTCTAAAGGGTGAAGTACCCAACCTGAAATTAACCGCAGTGGCGGATTTGAAAGAAAACAGGAGACAATGGGCTAAGGAGACCTTGCCTGCGACGGTAAGTATATTTGAGACAGCAGAAGAACTGATTAGATCAAATACCTGCGATGCGGTATTGATCGCTACCCCTCATTATGATCATCCTAGACTGGTAATCTTAGCTCTAGAGCACGGTCTTCATGTTATGTGTGAGAAGCCTGCTGGTGTTTATACCAAGCAGGTAAGAGAAATGAATGAAGTAGCTGAAAAATATAATTTAGTTTTTGGCATGATGTTTAATCAGAGAACCAATCATGTATATCGGAAAATGTATGAGCTAGTTCATAACGGGAACTATGGTCAGATTAAACGTGTGAACTGGATTGTTACCGATTGGTATCGAACACAAGCCTATTATAATTCTGGTGGATGGAGAGCTACTTGGGATGGGGAAGGCGGTGGAGTCTTACTAAATCAATGTCCCCATAATCTTGATTTACTACAATGGATCTGTGGTATGCCATGTAAAGTTCAGGCCTTTTGCCATAATGGAAAATGGCATGATATCGAGGTGGAGGATGATGTGACCGCTTATCTAGAGTATCCGAACGGGGCCACTGGAGTATTTGTGACAACAACTGGGGATGCTCCAGGAACCAACCGCTTTGAAATTACCCTAGAGAAGGCTAAACTGGTTTGTGAAAATGATAAGTTATCTATTTATGAGCTAGACATTAATGAAAGGGAATATTGTTATACGGCAACCGAAGGTTTTAAAAAGCCTGAGGGTAAGTGGGTTGAAGTTGAGACGGATGGAGAAAATCCACAGCATGCCGGAGTATTAAGAGCATTCACAGATAAAATCTTAAATGGTACCCCTTTAATTGCAGAAGGGACTGAGGGCATCCATGGATTAACCTTATCCAATGCCATGCACCTGTCTAGCTGGCTACAACAACCAGTAACGATACCCTTTGATGAGGAACTCTTTTTAAAGCATCTGAACCAATTAAGATCCACATCAAAAAAGAAGGATATCGCGCAGGAACAGACCTTTTCTACTGAGGGAACTTATTAAAACGTAAGCATAATGCCGTCATTCGCGGCGGATTGGAGTCAGTTATGAATACAGCAATTGTTGGCTGTGGTAGTATAGCTAGGACACATGTCAAATGCATTCAGACAATGGCAGAACATAAACTTGTTGCATTTGCAGACAGCAAGCTAGAGAGAGCAGAAGCCTTTGCCGCTCAATATGGAGGACATGCTTATCCATCCTTAGAATCCTTACTTGATCATGAGAAGATCGATGTTATACATATTTGTACACCCCATTATCTACATGTACCAATGGCCATCTATAGCCTAGAAAAGGGAGTCCATGTATTTATGGAAAAACCCCCTGTGATTTCAAGAGAGCAATTAAATATACTGAAGAATATTAAAACAGATCGGCAATTGGGATTTTGCTTTCAAAACCGATATAATCCAAGCATTGTAAAGGTAAAGGAAATGCTACAATCAGGTATTGGCGGAAGGATTTTAGGTGCCAGAGGTTATGTGACTTGGAGTCGGTCTGAGGAGTATTATACCTCCAGTGATTGGAGAGGTGATCTAGAATATGAGGGCGGTGGAGCACTGATTAATCAATCGATTCATACCATGGACCTATTGCAATACTTGATTGATGATCGTCCGCTTAGTATCGATGCCATGATCACCAATCACCATTTGAAAGGAATCATAGATGTTGAAGATACGATATCTGCTTATATAAAATATCCTAAATCGATTGCATGTTTTTACGCAACCACTTCCTATATCACGGATGCAGCACCGCTTATTGAACTATGCTGTGAAAATATGTCAATACGCATCGAAGAATTAGAGGTTACCTGCTTTTATAAAAATGGTCAGGTAGAGAAGTTACCGATTACTAGAAAAAAAGGTTATGGAAAAAGTCATTGGGGTGTCGGACATGAAGATTGCATCAAAGACTTTTATAAAAGCATTGAGGAAAATCGACCTTTCTTTTTAAATTTAGAAGAAATCGAAATGACGATAGAATTAATGCTTGGTGCCTATGAATCTGGAAGATGCGGCAAGGAGATTTTCTTTTCGTAATAAATTAGAGTATCATAGCCTATCATAAGGAGGAAAGTAATGTTAGAAAAATGTAAATTAACTGGATTTGCAGACGAGATCGCTGCTGATCTTGAGGATCAAATCAACTTACTGTTACAGTTAAAGCAATCTTATATCGAGTTTCGTAGTGCTAACAAGAAAGGGGTAGCGGATTATACAATTGAAGAGGCGATACAGGTAAAGAATCGATTGGATCAGGAAGGAATTAAGGTTTCTGCCATTGGTTCACCGATTGGTAAAATATCGATTACGGATGATTTTGAGCCTCATTTTAAACGTTATCAGCATGTTGTAGAACTGGCAAAAATATTTGAAACCAAATATATTAGAATGTTTAGCTTCTTTATACCGGAAGGAGAGAATCCGGAGAACTATAAGGAAGAAGTATTTAATCGGATTCGAAGATTCGTTAATTATGCGAAGGAAAAGGATGTTATATTGCTCCATGAAAATGAGAAAGATATTTATGGGGATACAGAAGATCGATGTTATGAATTGATGCAAGAATTTTATGGTGAACACTTTAAACTTACTTTTGACTTTGCTAATTTTGTTCAATGTGGAGTGAATACGGTATCTGCATATGAATTGTTAAAGCCCTATATCGAATACATTCATATTAAAGATGCTATTTTAGAAACTGGGGAAGTAGTACCTCCTGGAAAAGGTGACGGACATCTATGGGAGATCTTATGGGACCTGCATGAAAATGGATATGAAGGATTTTTAAGTCTAGAACCCCATTTATCAAATTTTTCAGGGCTTCAAAACCTAGAGAAAAATGCTATGGAACGGAAAATGACTGACACGGAAGCGGCATATACACTAGCTTACCAGGGGCTACAAGAGATTTTGTCACAGGACGGTCCAGGTCCATTATTAAGATAGTGAAACATTATCCGATTTAGGTTTCCGATTGAAGTCACTA
>JAAYQP010000169.1 GCA_012519195.1 Clostridiales bacterium
CACTCATCGCGCAAAGAATATATGTAACATATATTCTTCTGAAGTTATCTGCCTACGGCAGAACGCGCTCGGCGCGAGAGTTTCGCAAGCGAAACTCTTTCTTATGATTAATCTAGTAGTCTTATAAGGCGCTGACATTTATCATTCATATAACAACCCTTTATATATTTTACAATAGTAATAGTTCTTGAGATATTTTTACATTTGCATTAAAATAAGAAAGGAATAACAGGATATTATCAAAGGGATACTTTGCTATGATAACATATATAAGTTTCTTCGCTCCCTGGCGTGTTCGCAGGCAAACTTCGCTCAGAAACTGTATATCTTGTTTATAAAATTAGCATAATAGAATAGTTACGCTATAATCTTTTATATTTACAAATTTAATAGATAGGAGAGAGCTTCATGGCAATGATTATTGATGGAAAAAAGATTTCGAATGATATTAAGGAGGAATTAAAGGAACAGGTTGCAAATCTAAAGAGGGAGGGTATTACCATTTCTTTGGCGGTAGTGCAGGTTGGGAATGATCCGGCATCTACAGTTTATGTTGGAAACAAGAAGAAAGCTTGCGAATTTGTAGGTATTCAATCCTTATCCTATGAACTGCCGGAAAGTACCACGGAGAAAGAGCTCCTAGAACTAGTTCATAAGCTAAATCAGGATCCGGCTGTAAATGGTATCCTAGTACAGCTGCCACTTCCAAAGCATATGGATGAGAATAAGATTATTCAAGCGATATCACCAGCCAAGGATGTGGATGGCTTTCATCCCCAAAGCGTGGGTGCTTTAAGTATCGGGCAAAATGGATTTGTTTCCTGTACCCCTGCTGGTATCCTTGAACTATTGAAACGCACCGGCATTACAATAGAAGGAAAAGAGTGTGTAATTATCGGTAGAAGTAATATTGTTGGGAAACCGATGGGCATGTTAATGCTGAGAGAAAATGCTACGGTTACCATTTGCCACTCCAGAACAAAGGATTTGAAAGAAGTGGCTCGCCGGGCGGATATCTTGATTGTTGCCATTGGAAAAGCAAAATTCGTAACCAAAGAATATGTGAAAGAGGGGGCAGTGATCATAGACGTTGGTATGAATCGAGATGAGAATAACAAACTTTGCGGTGATGTAGATTACGAGGATGTAATTGAAAAAGTCAGTGCCATCACACCGGTTCCTGGGGGCGTAGGCCCAATGACAATTGCAATGCTTATGAACAATTGTGTTCGCTCTGCAATAATGCATCAAAAGGAATCATAAATTCCTGTTTCATTTTTTGATAAAAACTGCTACAATGGTTGTTATGCTAAATATAATAAGAATGAATGTACAAATGGAGGTTTCAATGGATATATTCTTTGTTTCTTTAGGCTGTGACAAAAACCTTGTAGACAGTGAAAATATGCTTGGTATTCTGCGAGATAACGGATACCGGATTATTGATCATGAGGAAGCGGCAGATATTATAATCATTAATACTTGCTGCTTTATCAATGATGCAAAACAGGAAAGTATTAATACCATTCTAGAAATGGCTCAATATAAAAAGACCGGTAAACTACAGGCACTTATCGTTACTGGATGTATGGCTGAGCGGTACAAGGAAGAAATTTTAAAGGAAATTCCTGAGGTGGATGCCCTTTTAGGTACCGCTAGCTTTGATGCTATCATGGGTGTTATGAAGGAACTCATGGACGGGAAAAAGCCCATGCGTTTTGAGGATCTGAGTCGAATCCCAAAAACCAATGCGAAACGGGTACTTACCTCTGGTGCTTTTTCTTCCTATCTCAAGATTGCAGAAGGCTGCGATAAACATTGTACCTATTGTATCATACCAAAGGTTCGAGGGAACTATCGTAGTGTACCTATGGAGGATTTGCTCAAGGAGGCTAGCTACCTTGCAGAGCAAGGGGTAAAAGAATTGATTCTGGTGGCCCAAGAAACCACTCTCTATGGTAAGGATCTTTATGGGGAGAAGACCCTTCCTAAACTTCTTGAAAAACTTTGTCAAATTGAAGGGATTGAATGGATCCGCATTCTTTACTGCTATCCGGAAGAAATTACAGAGGATCTGATCGAAGTAATCAAACGGGAGCCAAAGATATGTCATTACCTGGATATCCCGATCCAGCATGCAAATGATCGTATCTTAAAGATGATGGGAAGGAAAACCAGTAAGAGTGACTTAATCCATATTATTAACCAGTTAAGGACTAAGATACCAGATATTGTTCTTCGTACTACCTTGATTACCGGCTTTCCGACAGAAACAGAAGAGGAGCATAAGGAGCTTCTGGACTTTGTCCATGATATGGCTTTTGAACGACTAGGCGTATTCACCTACTCCAAGGAAGAGAATACACCGGCTGCACAATTAAAGCCACAGATTACTGCAAAGGTAAAGAAATTAAGACAGAAGGAATTGATGAAGCAACAACAATCCATCGTATTTTCTCATACGAATCAGTTGATTGGTAGAACCTTTGATGTATTAATCGAAGGTAGGATAGCGGAGGAGGATCATGTTTATATCGGTCGTACCTATATGGATGCTCCGCAGGTAGATGGTTACTTCTTTGTAAGCTCTGAAGAGGAACTAATCTCTGGTAGTATTGTGAAGGCAGTGGTTACGAAGGCAAAGGACTATGACCTAGTGGGTGAATTAGTAAAGGGGGAAAAAAGGAATGAATTTACCGAATAAAATAACTATATTTCGTGTAATAATGATTCCGGTATTTCTTTTATTTTATTTATTACCGGGAATTCCATATGGCAATTATATTGCGGCTGGTATCTTTATCATAGCGGCTCTATCGGATTTCTTCGATGGTTATCTGGCAAGAAAAAATAATCTAGTTACAAACTTTGGAAAGTTTATGGATCCTCTAGCGGATAAATTATTAGTATCAGGGGCATTGATTTGCTTTGTTGAATTTGGTCTTATTCCAGCTTGGATCGTTTTTGCTATTATCGCCAGAGAATTTATAATTAGCGGTTTCCGCTTGGTTGCATCGGATAATGGAGTTGTTATAGCAGCAAGCTGGTGGGGGAAGATTAAAACCAATGTCCAGATGATCATGAGTGTTATGCTAATTATTAATTTCGATTATCCAATCATGAATATCCTGGAAGAGATTTTTATTTGGCTGTCCTTGGCCTTTACCATCATTTCGCTAGTGGACTATATGTTAAAAAATCATTCCGTATTACGTGAGAACAAGTAATAAAAGGAATTCTTCCCTTTACCTTAATTACATCAATTTTCCTATGTCCTCATGATAAAAATAGAAAAGGAAGTATAACCATGAATGTGGAATTGATTAGCGTTGGAACAGAATTACTACTAGGGAATATTGTGAATACCAATGCAAATTATTTATCAAGGAAATGTGCGGATCTGGGTTTCACCCTCTATTACCAAATTACGGTGGGTGACAATGAAACCAGACTTACCAAAGTACTTGAAGATGCCCTGAAACGTAGCGATATCATCATTTTAACAGGAGGCTTAGGGCCAACGGAAGATGATATGACGAAGGAAGCCGTGGCTCGGGTACTCGATCGTAAACTAGTTATGGACGAAGAGACTAGGGAAAAAATCAAGGCCTATTTCGCCTTTAAAAATAATAACTTGCCGAAAGATCGGCAGGATTCTGAGATCACAATAAACAATTGGAAGCAAGCCATGAAGATTGAAGGATCGATTGTGGTCGAAAATGACAATGGTACCGCCCCAGGCTATATTGTGGAAGCTGAATATGATGCCGGTTCGGCAAATGGATCGAGAAAGCAAACAAAACGTATCATTCTTCTACCGGGACCTCCTGGAGAAATGATTCCAATGTTTGAAAATCGGATCCTACCTTATTTAAAAAATCTCCAGGATCGAATCTTCCTATCTAAAATGGTAAAAATCTGTGGTATTGGAGAAAGTAAGGCGGAGACTTTAATATTGGATTTAATCAATTCTCAAAACAATCCAACCATTGCTCCCTATGCCAAAAGCGGAGAAGTTCACTTTCGAGTAACAGCAGCTGCTAAGAATAGGGAAGAAGCTAACCAGCTACTTAAGCCAATCCTTAGGGAACTAGAAAACCGTTTTGGATCGAATATCTATACTTTTGAAGAGAAGGAAACCTTAGAAGAGGTTGTCGTTAAGCTATTGCATCAAAAGAAACTGACCTTAGCAACTGCTGAATCTTGCACCGGTGGTCTTTTTACCGGTCGTATTGTAAATGTTTCCGGTGTTTCCGATCTTCTTAAGGAGGGTTTCATCACTTATTCCAATGAGGCAAAATTAAAATACCTTGGAGTGAAGAAAGAAACCCTGGATCAATTTGGTGCTGTAAGCGAACAGACTGCAAGAGAAATGGCAGTAGGAGCAGCTAAGATTGCAGGAGCGGATACGGCAGTTGGGATTACGGGAATCGCAGGACCAGATGGAGGAACCGCAACGAAACCTGTTGGATTGGTCTATATATCCTGCTATTGTAATGGAAAAGTTACCGTACGCGAATGCAGATTTCGTGGAGATCGTCAAAAAGTCAGGGAACAGAGTGTCATCCATGCTCTGGACCTATTAAGGCGTTGTATTCTAGAGGAAACAGAAATTGATCACTGATTGATAACTTTTTTATCAGATACCATAGAAATGACACAGTTGCTTCCTATAATAGTATCAATAAAAGTTTTTTATGCAAGTGAAGTGATTCATAAGGTGATGGAAAGTCCATTCACTCGTATTGAATTGAACTTGTAGTGGTTTCAACAAAGGAGGTTAATATGGAACGACCAGGTAAAAAATTTCTATTGATTGCTACTCTTATTTGCATCTTCCTGCTAACCGGATGTGATAAAGTTCGATTTAATACTTATAAAGCGTCGGAAGAAAATTCAAAGGAAAATACGATTGAGGAATCGAAGGAACAGCAAGAAAAAGAGAAGGATGCAACAAAGAAAGAAGATAAAAACACAAAGGATACAAAGAAAGATAACAGCATGAACGTTACGCCGACACCATCTGTTATAAAACCTACAGCAAATATTGAGCTCTTGATCTATACGATCAATCCGGAAAGTGGCGAAATTGAAGCAGCTACTGCTATGATTTCTGACAGTAATGAACTGACCCCTGAGTTAATTGTCTCCAAGGTAGTTGAATCGATGGCTGATAAATCGATCAAAGTTGGTATCGATAAGGTAACTACGGAAAATGATGCAGTTATTGTAAGTTTTCTCTCGGATCAACCTCCCTTGACAAATGTTGGTGCTGGTATTGAGAGTGCTATTTTAAATTCAATTGCTCAAAGTTTGATGGATAACTTGCCAGAATACAACAAAGTGATTTATCGAGTGGAAGGAGAAGCTTATCGAAGTGAGCATATTGATTTGGGAATTGATGAAGCTTATTTAGAATAAAATTATAGAATTAAAGTTTCGAAACCAATTCAAAATATAATCAAATTAATATAGCAACATAAGTGTTTCCTTAGGTAATTGCGATACAATATTGTATTCGACAATTACCTAATATTATGTTATAGTACTATAGTATTTTTTATCGATACAGAGAAAATACTATAGTAAACAATCATAAAATATTAATTTTAGTAATAACAAAGGATGCTCTAAAAATATTCCTTTGCGTTTAAAGATTTTTATCTATTAAAATATGGAAACAATGGGCGTAGAACCCTATTACATAGAATGTTAACACATAAGAAAATAATAATAGAAATTCAGGTGGATCATATGAGTAAGGTATTTGTAGTTGGAGGCGGTGCATCCGGAATGCTGGCAGCTATCGCAGCAGCCAGAAATGGTCATAAGGTAGAATTATTTGAGAAAAATGAAAAATTGGGTAAAAAATTATATATCACTGGGAAAGGTCGATGCAACCTAACCAATGCATGTGATCAGGATACTTTTTTCGAACAGGTCGTTACGAATCCGAAGTTTCTATATCGGTCATTTTATAGATTTAATAACTATGATACCATGACCTTTTTTGAACAGTTAGGATTACCGTTAAAAGTAGAGAGGGGAAATCGAGTGTTTCCGATTTCTGATAAATCCTCCGATGTTATTCATACCTTGAAGAAGGAATTAGAAGGTCTTGGAGTAGGGATCCATTATCATAGTGAGGCTCGTCAAATAATAACCAGGGATGGACAATTTTATGGTTTACAGTTAAAAGAGGAAGCCCAGATCCGAACTGCGGATGCAATTATCATAGCCACTGGCGGATTGTCCTATCCGACCACTGGGTCAACGGGAGACGGTTATCATTTTGCCAAATCAATGGGTCATACGGTTACTGATCTATATCCTTCCTTGGTACCAATCCACCTTAAGGAAAGTTTTGTCAAAGATTTAATGGGCCTTTCCTTAAGAAACATTCAGATCACGATTAAGGCAGGGCAAAAGCAAATCTATCAAGATTTTGGGGAAATGCTCTTTACCCATTTTGGTGTCAGTGGACCGGTAATTCTAAGTGCTAGTAGTTATATTATTCCTTACCTAAAGAAAAAGGAAGAACTTATCCTAACCATTGATCTAAAACCAGCCTTAAGCCATGAGCAATTAGACAATAGAATATTACGGGATTTTGAAGAATTTAAAAATAAACAATTTAAAAATTCCCTAACCCACCTATTGCCAAATAAACTAATTGATGTTATTATTCGTCTAAGCCTAATCGATCCTGATAAAAAAGTCAATTCGGTTACAAAGGAAGAGCGACTCCGTCTGGTGGGGCTTCTGAAGTCTTTTGAGCTTCATATCACCAAATTAAGTGAATATAATCAGGCTGTTATAACAAAAGGCGGTATCAATATTAAGGAAATCAATCCAGCAACAATGGAATCAAAAAAAGTTAAGAATGTTTATTTTGTTGGAGAAGTGCTAGACTTAGATGCACTTACTGGCGGTTTTAATCTACAGATTGCTTGGTCAACCGCTTATACTGCAGGTAATAGTGTGGTATAATTATCAGGAAAATTTATACGGAGGAATATTAGAATGAAATATTTTAATATCGCAATCGATGGACCTGCCGGAGCTGGCAAAAGTACGATTGCAAGAAAAATAGCAGAAAAGTTAGGCTTTATTTATGTTGATACAGGAGCAATGTACCGTGCTATGGCTTTATATTTTCTTAGAAATCATATTAATGCAGATCATCAGGAGGAGATCGAAGCCTCTTGTCAGAATGTTAATATCACCATAGAATATAGAAACAATGAGCAATGCGTTATATTAAATGGAGAAAATGTAAATGGACTTATTCGAACAGAGGAAGTCGGCAAGATGGCCAGTGCCACATCAATTTATCGATCTGTTCGTTTAAAATTAGTACAACTCCAACAGGAACTTGCGAAAAAATCGAATGTTGTAATGGATGGCAGAGACATTGGTACCTACGTACTTCCCGATGCTGATTTAAAAATTTATCTTACGGCTAGTGCAAAAACGAGAGCTATGAGAAGATGGTTGGAACTTAAGGATAAGGGAGTTCAGGCTGATATTGAGGAGATTGAAAAGGATATCATAGAACGGGATCATCGGGATATGACAAGGGAGTTTGCCCCCTTAAAGCAGGCTGAGGATGCTATCTATTTAGATTCCTCGGATTTGACAATTGAGGAAGTTGTTGATAAAATTATGGAATATTATTATGATAAGGTAAAAGTTTCTAATTAATATGAAAATAAAGATTGCAAAAAGCGCAGGTTTTTGTTTTGGTGTTAAAAGAGCCGTTGATCTTGTATATAAATCAGTTCAGAAGAATGGAAATGTATATACCTATGGTCCAATTATTCATAATGAACAAGTTGTCGATGAGTTGAATAGAATGGGTGTTCGGGTAATAAATTCTTTGGAAGAATTAAATAGTGCTCCCAAGGGAACAATAATTCTACGATCCCATGGAGTAACGGAAGCTATTTACCAAAAAATTGCTTCCTATGGACACGAGATCCTAGATGCAACCTGTCCCTTTGTTAAAAAAATCCACAAAATCGTGCGAGAGCAAAGTGAGGCCGGGCGACATATCATTATCATAGGTAATCCAATCCATCCGGAGGTAGAAGGGATCACTGGATGGGTTAAGAAAAGTACGGATCATCCACAGAATCCGACTGCTTCCTTTACCGTGATTCAGGAAGAGAAGGAAGCTCAAGAATTTGCTTTACCCAAAGAGCAAAAACTATGTATTGTATCCCAGACGACATTTAATTACAAGAAATTTCAACATTTAGTTGAAATTATATCAAAAAAGGGGTATGATATATTTGTTTTAAATACAATTTGCAATGCCACTCAGGCAAGACAGACGGAAGCCTATCAATTAGCAAGAGAGTCCGATGCCATGATTGTGATAGGTGGAAAAGAAAGCTCAAATTCAAAAAAGCTTTATGAAATTTGCAAAAAAGAATGTGAAAATACTTACTATATACAGAAACTAAGTGACCTGGATTTGGATTTGTTCAAATCCTTTCGAAATGTAGGTATTACAGCAGGGGCATCGACCCCAAACAATATTATCAAGGAGGTTCATACCGCATGTCAGAAATGAGTTTTGAACAATTATTAGAGGAATCATTTAAAACAATACACAATGGAGAGGTAGTAGAGGGCACTGTAATACGTGTAAAAGAAGACGAAATCGTCTTAAATATAGGCTACAAAGCAGATGGTATTATTACTAGAAGTGAATATACCAATACCCCTAACGTAGATTTGACTACACTTGTTCACGAAGGCGATACTATGCAAGCCAAAGTATTGAAAGTAAATGATGGTGAAGGACAAGTTCTTTTAACATATAAGAGATTAGCAGCAGAAAAGGGTAATAAGAGATTGGAAGAAGCTTTCAATAATAAGGAAGTTTTAACTGCTAAAGTAGCTGCTGTTTTAGATGGTGGTTTAAGTGTTGTTATTGATGAAGCAAGAATATTTATTCCAGCTAGCTTAGTATCTGATTCTTATGAAAAGAACTTAGAAAAATATGCGGGACAAGAAATTGAATTTGTTATTAG
>JAAYQP010000170.1 GCA_012519195.1 Clostridiales bacterium
GGCGGAAGCTGTAGAAAAATATGGGAGGAAATTCACATGAAAAAAATTGTAGCACTGTTCTTTTTACTTTCCATGTCACTCATGCTCTTAACAGGCTGTGGCAGTGATAAACATGAAATTGCACTGATCACAGATAAGGGTAATATTGATGACAAATCATTTAACCAGGGCTCCTGGGAGGGTGTTGTAGAGTTCGCTACAGCTAATAAGAAGACACATCAGTATATTAAACCGGAAGAAGCAAATGATGCAGGTTATCTTGCTGCGATTGATTTAGCTGTTGAAGGTGGAGCAAAGATTATTGTCACACCTGGTTTCCTTTTTGAGGTTCCAATCTATGAAGCCCAGAATCGGTATCCAGATGTGAAATTTATTCTACTCGATGGTACTCCACACAATGCAGATTATACTGATTTCCAAACGAATGATAATGTAGCAAGTATTATGTACGCAGAGGAACAATCCGGTTACCTTGCAGGTTATGCTGCAGTAAAAGATGGTATGACAAATCTTGGATTCATGGGTGGTATGGCGGTACCTGCTGTACAAGCTTTTGGTTATGGTTTCCTTCAGGGTGCAGAAGCAGCAGCTGCTGAACTTGGCCTGGAAGATGGTGCTGTATCCGTTCTTTACCACTATACCGGTGACTTTGCTGAAACCGATACGAATAAAGCCACTGCAAAGACAATGTACCATGAAGGTGTTGAAGTAATCTTTGCATGCGGTGGTTCTGTTGGTAAGAGTGTTATGGCTGCTGCAGCAGAAGCAGGAACAAAGGTGATCGGTGTTGACGTTGACCAAAGATATGACAGTGATACGGTTATTACATCAGCTACTAAGGGGTTAGGTGCATCTGTAGTTGCAGTTCTTGAGTCGATCTATAATGATAACTGGTCTGAATATGCTGGCAAGACAACATATTTCAATGCAGCAAATGAAGGTGTAGGACTTCCTACCGAAGTTATTGGTGATGAAAATGCAGATGCATTTGATCGTTTTGAGAATTTTACAAAGGCAGATTATGATGCTGTATATTCAACTCTTGAAAATGGTTCTGTAGTTCCAGTTAGAGAAATTACCGTTGAAGATCCGAACGGTTATGCAACTGCAGAGGAATTAGTTTCTGGTCTTAATCTTGTAAAAGTAGCGGTTGAGACAAGACAATAAGATGATAGGATATTACTAAGCATATTGGCCTGAGCCTTATGTAAGTAAGAAATTATTAAGGGGGGAAAAGGCGTAACCTTTCCCCCCTTAATTAGTAGATGTGGTATAGGCAAAGGGATACCTTATAGTATCCAAAGAAAATATTGATAACGGTGAGGTAGGCGTGGAAAATTATATTATTGAAATGCTTCATATAACAAAGGAATTTCCCGGAATTATTGCCAATGATGATATTACTCTTCAGTTAAGAAAGGGTGAGATTCATGCTCTCTTAGGAGAGAATGGTGCGGTTAAATCTACACTCATGAGTGTACTTTTTGGCCTTTACCAGGCAGAAAAGGGTGAAATTAGAAAGAATGGTAAAGTTGTAAGAATCAACAATCCCAATGACGCGAACAGTCTGGGTATCGGTATGGTACATCAGCATTTTAAGCTTGTTGAGATCTTTACTGTTCTGGAGAATATTATGCTTGGCGTTGAACCGAATAAAATGGGCTTCCTACAAAAGAAGATCGCTAGAGAAAAGGTAATCAATCTTAGTAAAAAATACGGTCTTCATGTTGATCCGGATGCTATCATTGAAAAGATTTCGGTAGGAATGCAGCAACGTGTAGAGATTTTAAAGATGCTATATCGTGAAAATGAGATATTGATATTCGACGAACCGACTGCAGTATTAACGCCACAGGAAATAGATGAGCTCATGGAGATTATGCGAGGTTTTGCAAAAGAAGGCAAATCAATCCTGTTTATCACCCATAAATTAAATGAGATCATGTCGGTCGCCGATCGTTGTACTGTGCTCCGAAAAGGAAAATGCATCGGTACTGTTGAAATAAAGGATACTACAAAGGAGGAACTCTCCCGGATGATGGTTGGAAGGGATATTAGTTTCTCAGTAGATAAGAAAGAAAGTTCTCCTGGTGAAGTGGTACTTTCTTTAAAAAATGTATCGGTAGCATCAAAGACTTCAAAGAAGAATGCAGTAAATGATATTAGCTTTGATGTAAGAGCTGGTGAAATTGTATGTTTGGCAGGAATTGATGGCAATGGCCAGACAGAACTTGTATCTGCTCTTACTGGACTTGAAAAATTAAACAAAGGACAAATCACCCTGTGTGGAACCGATATTTCAAAAGCATCCATCCGAAAACGTTCAAAAATTGGTATGAGTCATATTCCTGAGGATCGTCATAAGTTCGGTCTAGTATTAGACTATAGCTTAGAAGAAAATATGGTACTGCAGAGATATTGGCAGCCCCAATTCCAAAAGAACGGTTTTATTAAAAAACAAGAAGTTCGCAAATATGCAGAGAAACTAATTCATCAATATGATGTAAGAAGTGGGCAAGGTCCTATTACCATTACAAGAAGTATGTCTGGTGGAAATCAACAGAAAGCAATTATTGCTAGAGAAATTGACAAGGAACATAAACTATTAGTTGCTGTTCAGCCCACTCGTGGATTGGATGTTGGTGCGATTGAATTTATTCACAAGCAATTGGTTGCATCTAGGGATGCTGGTGAGGCTGTCTTACTTGTGTCACTGGAATTAGATGAGGTTATGGATGTCAGCGATCGAATCCTTGTCATGTATGAGGGTGAAATTGTTGGTGAACTTGATCCGAAGAAAACGACTGTTGAAGAGCTTGGGCTTTATATGTCAGGTGCAAAACGTGATAATGTAAAGGAGAACAGATATGCAGAATAATTTATTTTCACATCAAAATATGAAGAAAATTACAAAGAGCAAAGGGTTTTCCTCCTTTACAGCAGCCCTTCTTGCGATTGCATTAGGCCTAGTTTTCGGGTTTATCGTTATGATCATAGCCCGCCCTTCGAATTCTATTCAAGGTTTTAGTAAGGTGTTATTTGGAGGATTCTCCCGTATCGGTGATGTGTTTTATTTCGCCACCCCGATCTTAATGTGCGGACTATCGGTCGGCTTTGCATTTAAGATGGGATTGTTTAATATTGGTGCCTCAGGTCAGTATACCATGGGTATGTTTTTTGCACTTTATGTTGGTTTCATGTGGGACTTGCCGGATAATATCCATTGGATTGTTTGTGTGATCGCAGGATTAATCGGAGGTTTGCTCTGGGGATTGATACCTGGAATCTTTAAAGCAATTTGGAATGTCAATGAAGTAATCACATCTATCATGTTTAACTATATCGGAATGTATCTAGTTGATATGTGGATTCAGGGTAATGGTACGATGTATATTTCCTCTAAAACCAGGACGGCTTATCTGCCTGCATCTGCTCAGATGCCATCTTTAGGGGTTAGAAATTCTAGTGTAAATATATCTATTTTCATTGCCATAGCAATCGCGATCCTATTATACGTAATCTTAGAGAAAACTGTTTTCGGTTATGAATTAAAAGCTACTGGCTTTAATAAGTTTGCAAGTAAATATGCTGGAATGAATGACAAGCGCAATACAATCCTTACGATGGCAATAGCAGGAGCCCTATCCGGGCTTGGTGGTGCATTTGCAATCCTTGCTCCGTCTACGATTGCAGGAAGCAGTATGACCTATGAACCAATTAGTGTAATTGCTCCTGCAGGATTTAATGGTATTGCTGTCGCACTTTTGGGAAGCTCCCATCCAATTGGTATTATCTTCTCAGCAGTGTTTATATCACATATTCAAAGAGGCGGTACACTAACCGCCCTATACGGTTATAAGCCTGAAATTATAGATATCGTGATTGCTGTCATTATCTATTTTTCAGCATTCTCCTTGCTTATGAATACTGCACTTGGTAATTTTGTTAAGAGTCATCGTAGAAAACGGGGTCAAAATACAGATGGCCAAGAGAGTGACTTCATTGAAGAAAAGAATAATCCTATCATGGAGACAACAAGAGGAGAGAATAACTCGGAGATCCTAGAAAATACTGGATCCCATGTTGAAGTCGAACATAAAATTGATGAAATAGTAAATCATAGTGAGGAGGCGTAAGAATGGATACTTTAATATATTTAATTCAAAATATGCTTCCGGTTGCTATTCCTTTGCTTTTAGTAGCATTAGGCGGAATGTTTAGTGAACGTAGCGGTGTCATTAATATCGGTTTGGAAGGTATTATGCTATTTGGAGCATTTTTTGGGTGTATGACAGTATTGCTAATACAGGATAGTCGAATTAATGCTCAGATCATTCTACTAATCGCTATGCTGGTATCCGCATTGGCAGGACTCCTATATTCCATGCTTTTATCCTTTGCGGCTGTTAATATGAAGGCAGATCAGACCATTACTGGTACTGCAATGAATATGCTTGTTCCTGCAACAATTTTATTATTTGCAAAAATGAACTACAATAGTGATGGTATCACGACCAGCGTTGCATTTTATATTCAGAAAGTTCCTGGACTTAGTAATATTCCGATTATCGGAGAGATGTTTTTTCAGAAAACCTATCTTACCGTATATATTGGATTTCTGATTTTGATAATATCAGCAATTGTGTTCTATATGACTAAATTTGGTCTTCGGCTTCGTGCCTGTGGTGAACATCCCCACGCAGCAGATTCTGTAGGCATTAATGTCTACCGTATGCGACATAGCGGCGTTGCACTTTCCGGTATCCTTGGTGGTATTGGCGGTTTCTTCTATTCGGTAGGTGTTATGGACGGCAATATTAATGGCCATACCGGGGTAGCTGGTTTTGGTTTCTTGGCATTGGCAGTAATGATTTTTGGTCAATGGAAGCCATGGAAAATCATGTTCGCAGCTTTATTCTTTGCTTTCTTAAGAACATTAGCTTACTCAACATCATTAATACCGATGTTTAATAAAATGGACATTAACCAGACCTATTTTAAGATGATGCCTTATGTGGCTACTATGGTTGTTTTGGTATTTACCTCTAAGAAATCCAGAGCTCCGAAAGCAGAAGGTATCCCTTATGATAAGAGTACGAGATAAGAAAAGTAACTTTACGACGACTAGATAAGTAGATTGATAAAGGAAGGAACGTATGGCAAAATTATATTTCAAGTATGGTGTGATGGGAAGTTCCAAGACGGCACAAGCTTTGATTACAAAGTTTAATTATGAAGAACGGGGAATGCGTGTATGGTTAATTAAGCCAAAGACAGATGATCGGGATGGTGAAAATACAGTTCGTTCTAGAATTGGACTTTCCTCACCGGCATATGTCCTCCCTCTGGCTGAAAATGTATATGAAAGTTTTCAGAAGCTCTCAGATCAGGTTGATGTTATCATCGTGGATGAATGTCAGTTTCTGTCAGAGGATCAAGTGGACCAGTTGGCAGATATTGTAATACTTCATAACATTCCAGTTCTATGCTTTGGACTAAGAACTGACTTTAGAACGAAGATGTTTCCTGGTAGTAGAAGACTTCTTGAAATCGCGGACTCGATTACCGAGATTAAAACAATCTGCTCCTGCGGGAAAAAGGCCACCGTTAATGTTAGAATGGATGGAAGGGGAAGAATTGTAACCCAAGGAGAGCAAATCTTAATTGGTGGTAATGAGCAATATACCGCCATGTGCTATCAATGTTATATGGAAAAGCGAAGAGAACAAGAGAATATGTAGCTTAGGCTACATATTTTTTTTGAAAGTATTCGTATAATATAGTAAATAAACAAGAAATTAATTCCACATGAAAAGCAAGCTTATTAATCTAACTTATCATAAAATTAATTTCTTAAAATTACATAGTATTAGGAAAAGTTCTAGGAGGAATTGAGATGATACGACAAATCATTAGAATTGATGAAGATTTATGTAATGGATGTGGGCTCTGTGTAGACGCTTGCCATGAAGCTGCAATCGGTATTATTAACGGTAAGGCAAAACTATTACGAGATGATTATTGTGATGGTCTTGGTAATTGTTTACCAGTTTGTCCGACTGGTGCAATCACTTTTGAAGAAAGAGAAGCATTGCCTTTCAATGAAGAGGAAGTTAAGAAAAATATGATGAAGCAAAAGGAAAAGGAGAGCAAACAGGAGGAAATACAGAAAGCTCCCGTAGCCATGCATAGCTGTCCTGGTTCCAGAATGATGAAGCTAAACCAGAATGCTTCTCAAAATACCAGGGAGCAAGAAAAGGTAAGTGAAGAAGGAAAAACCTCCATGCTAGGTCAATGGCCGGTTCAGATTCAACTGGTTCCACCGAATGCTCCATATTTTAATCAAGCGGATCTTTTAATTGCAGCAGATTGTACTGCCTATGCATATAGGGATGTTCATTCCTTTATGAAGAATAAGATTACTTTGATCGGATGTCCGAAATTGGACGATGTCGATTATTCAGTTAAATTAACGCAGATATTAACCTTGAATGAAATTAAGAGTATCACAATACTACGAATGGAAGTGCCATGCTGTGGTGGAATTGTAAATGCAGTTAAGACTGCCTTTACGAAAAGTGGTAAAATGATACCTTGGAGAGTAATTACCATTGGTACGGATGGTACTATAATAGAAGATCTGTAATAAATAGCTTTCAATACATTCCTTGTAAATAGTAGCAGTTCAAAATTTTTAACATATTATTTTAGTATCAAGAATGTTATAAGGAATGTGTTTAATATGATAGATAAAAAAGATTATAGGATGCCTTTGATTGGTGATATGGCACCTGCTTTTCATGCGATTACAACACAAGGGGAAATTAATTTCCCACAGGACTATTATGGCAGATGGGTTATATTGTTTAGTCATCCGGCAGATTTTACACCAGTTTGTACCACAGAATTTATGACCTTTGCTTCTATGATAAATGAATTTAAAGCACTGAATACGGAATTGATAGGGCTCTCCATTGATTCCATCTATTCTCATATCGCTTGGCTTCGAAAGATAAAGGAATTATCTTGGAAGGATATGAAGCATGTTGAAGTTACCTTTCCCTTAATTGCTGATATTACCATGGAAACAGCTAAGTTATACGGAATGTTACATCCAAGTGCTTCGAATACTCAGACAGTCCGTGCAGTTTTCATTATCGATCCAGAGGGCAAGATCAGGGCCATCCTTTATTATCCGCTGACGACTGGACGTAATATGCAGGAGATCAAACGGTTAATTATAGCCTTACAGAAATCAGACTGTGAGAATATTGCAACCCCGGCCAATTGGATGCCTTATGATGATGTGATTCTTCCTCCACCAGGAAGTTGCGGAGCTGCAAATGAACGACTTGAGAGTTTAACGGAGGATATGTATTGCTTGGATTGGTTTCTGTGCTTCAAACAGTCGAATTATCATCCAGAGGATATAGATTTTCTACCGGAGAATTTGCCTTATCCTTCTATGTATCATCCGAAGGGAAGAAAGCATTATCGTCGATAGATTGCATCCATGTAGAGTACCAATGGTGTTGTCGCATTAATGAAAATATCAGCGCCTTCATAAAACTACAATAAATATAATATTTATTGAATTAAAAAATAGCGTATGGTTTTTAATTCATAAGTAGAACATTTGTTGCCATCGGCACTAAGGCCCCGGCAGATAGATATCGATAGATATTTGTCTGCCGGGGCCTTAGTACCACTATGAGCAACAATCGAGCGAGAGCGTGTCTACGTTGGATAAAAACCATACGCTATTTTGAAAACTTAAAATATATAAACAACTCATCATAAAAGAAATAGACGTTGCCATAAAAACTCATGCGACAGCTCTATTTATATGATTTGAAGGATTGCGATATCCCTTGTTTTGTAGTAATATAGATTGGGTGAATTGGTATTTTATATAAATATAAGTACCATACCATATTGACTTACTTAAGACAGGAGCAATTCGAATGAACAAAACTTTAAAAAATATGTCTTCAAAACTTGCATTATTTGGAGCTTCACTGATCTGGGGAAGCTCTTTTATGGTAGTTAAGGCCTCCGTAGATTCTGTTGAACCCCATGTGCTTTTGGTTTTTCGATTTACTGTAGCTTGTATCTTACTATGTATGATATTTTATAAGAAATTAAAAGAAATTAACGTGGAATATATCATTCAGGGTGGAATTCTAGGTTTTCTTATATTTCTTGGTTATAGTCTTCAAACCATTGGTATTACTGATACCACACCGGGTAAGAATGCCTTTCTGACAGCAATCTATTGCGTCCTGGTCCCATTTATGAACTGGTTCGTAGATAAGAAAAAGCCCGATGCCTATAATTTTTCTGCCGCCATCATCACAATTATTGGTATCGGTTTGGTATCCTTAAACGGTGATTTAACCATAGGTAAGGGAGATGCTTTTACACTTGTGAGTGGTATTTTCTATGCTGCTCATATGGTAGCCGTGCCGAAGATTGGTAAGAATAAGGATATCGTAATACTAACCATTTTACAATTTGCATTTTCTGCTGTATTTTCCTTAATTATTGCAATTGTATTTGAAGATCTTCCAACAAGGGTTACTACCGATATGATGACTGGTTTAGTGTATCTTGCTGTATTTGCTACTGCTGGAGCCCTGCTATTGCAAAATGTAGGACAAAAATATACGGATCCTACTTCGGCTTCTATTATCCTAAGCCTTGAATCTGTTTTTGGTGTTATATTTTCGGTGATATTTTATCATGAAGTGATAACTTTAAAAATATTCCTAGGCTTTCTTTTGATTTTTGTAGCAATCATAATCTCTGAGACAAAACTAAGCTTCTTAAAACGAAGAGTAGAAAGAGGAATTATGATATCGAAAGAGCCTATACCCTCGGATAAATAATAGCATTGGTTGAATTCCTATTAAACCTATGGTATTATAGAGTATAATATGAGGAATACTACAATATCTTTATTAGTCAATGATTTGATCATAGATAGGAAGTAATAGGAGGAAGAAACACATGAAGATATCTACAAAAGGCAGATATGCATTACGTTTGATGCTTGATCTGGCCATGAATAATACCGGTGAATATATATCCATTAAAAGTATAGCCCAAAGACAAGATATATCCGAAAAGTACTTGGAACAGATTATTTCTTTGCTAAATCGAGCTGGATATGTAAGAAGTATCCGAGGTGCTCAGGGAGGATATCGACTAGCAAAGGAAGCTCAGGAATACACAGTTGGTGCCATCCTTAGGCTGACAGAGGGAAGTCTTATGCCTGTTGACTGCCTGGATACAGATAGTGTCGAATGCAATCGTACCAATGCATGCGTTACAAGAGAGGTTTGGCAAAAGCTCTATGATGCAATACTGGATGTTGTGGATCATATAACATTACAGGATTTGGTTGATAAGCAGATGGAATTAGTACCCTTTGATTTTTCAATTTAATAAACTTTACAATAATCCCGCTTGACAAATAGGTTGAGTGGGATTATTATTATAGTAATATTTCAATTCCTATTAATATACTATGAAAACTATGAAATAAAATAAAGGTTAATGCATATATTATATCAATAAGATTTTGGAATAATAATTATTATATATAGAATACTTACTGACGTATGGTTATTCATTAAAGGTAATGTTTTATAAAATATCAATAATTGAAAGGAGATATGATATGGCTAATATTAAGAAAAAAGTTACAGAATTAATAGGTAATACGCCCTTACTTGAGTTAACGAATTACAATGAAGCTTATGGACTGGAAGGAACCATCGTTGCCAAACTGGAATATTTTAATCCTGCTGGAAGCGTAAAGGATCGCATTGCCAATCGGATGATTGAGCAAGCAATGAAAGAAGGAAAAGTGAACAAGGATACTACGATAGTAGAACCAACCAGTGGTAATACAGGTATTGGTCTTGCTAGTGTTTGCGCAAGCAAAGGACTTCGATTAATTATTACCATGCCTGAGACAATGAGTATAGAAAGAAGAAATCTAATGAAGGCCTATGGCGCGGAATTGGTTTTAACGGATGGCACGAAGGGAATGAAGGGTGCGATTGAGAAGGCAAATGAAATCTTAAAGGAAATACCGAACAGTTTTATGCCATCACAATTTGAGAACCCGAATAATCCTAAGGTTCATGAGGAAACAACCGGTGTCGAGATATGGAATGATACGGATGGTAAGGTTGATATCTTTATTTCAGGTATTGGAACCGGAGGCACGATATCCGGTGCAGGAGCCTATTTGAAATCAAAAAATCCGAATATCAAAATCATTGGAGTAGAACCGACTGATTCTCCGATTCTAACTAAAGGTCATGGAGGTTCCCACAAGATTCAAGGACTTGGCGCAGGCTTTATTCCGAATACCTTGGATACGAAAATCTATGATGAAATTATTACTGTGACCAATGAGGATGCCTTTGAAACCGGTAGAGACATTGCAAAGAAAGAGGGTATCTTAGTTGGTATTTCCTCAGGAGCTGCTTTATGGGTTGCAAGCCAGGTAGCAAAAAGACCTGAAAATAAAGGGAAAATGATCGTTGTATTATTACCGGATACTGGTGAGAGATACCTGTCTACACCGATGTTCTCTGAGTAAATTTTTACTCCATCAAAAACTTTGATCTATTTCTATAATAAAAGGCTGTCTTTATGATGTGGTCCCCAATAGTTAGATTTTTTAGGTCTAACTTTTTGGGGTAAAATCATAAAGATAGCCTATTTTTGATTCATGACAATGTAGCAACCAATAATCTGCAATTAATACAACAAGGTATCATATAATAGATTGAATGAAATTAGTTTATGGTTTTGAAGGAGAGAAAATAAATGCCACGAGTGGTTCTAAATCCTGGACACGGGGGAGAAATATATGGAGATATCTATGATAATCGTTATGAAAAAGATGATAATTTAAGGATCGCACTAGCAGTTGGTGATATACTGACACAATATGGATTTGAAGTATATTATACAAGAACATCTGATGTTACCGTGCCTACAGAAGAGAGAATTCAATTTATAAATGAAATAAATCCGGATTTGGTGGTAAATTTTCACCGTTATTCTAATCCGTATAAAAATTTTATGAAAGGTGCAGAAACCTTAATCTATGATGATGGAAACTTTGCTAGGGAAGTGGCAGAACGGATCAATGAAAACCTGGACTTGGTTGGATTTCCAACTGGTAGTATTATAGAGATACAACCTGGTACAGCCTTATTTAGGGATGTTGATGTACCGGTCGTTATGGAAATGTTGGGTTTTCTTAATTCGGAAGAAGTTAATTTAATTTTCGATACAAAATTTAATGAAATAGCCCTAGCAATTGCGAATGGTATCTATGAAGCATTTCAAAATGACGATAAGGCAATTGGTGTACAAGAGCAGGAACAGGAAGATAAACCGGATTATCGATATCGTATACAGGTGGGCTTGTTTCGATCCTTGAAAAATGCCCTTCAATATCAAGAGCAGCTTAGACAGAATGATTTTGAGGCTGATATCGTTAGGCAAGGGGAGTTTTATGCACTCCATGTAGGTGGATTTGATGACCTTGATGAAGCTGCTGTTTGGGAAACAGTACTAAGAAGAGCAGGGTACGATACCTTAGTTATCTCAGTACAGTAATGTAAGGGTCGCAGGCTTCAAAACTATATATTTCGGTATATTGACTTGTCTTTGTATTTCATTTATAATAAAATGAAATGTGAAAACAAAAAGAATTAGCATAATTTTAGTCAAATAATAGCTTTATGAAAGAATGTGTGTAACCTATGTTAAAAAGCATGACAGGCTTTGGAAGATGTGAAATTGCTAATGAAAAACGTAAAATAACAGTGGAGATGAAATCTGTTAATCATCGGTACTGTGATATCTCTATTAAGCTACCCAAAAAGCTTAGTTTTTTTGAAGCGGGAATACGAAATCTCCTGAAACAATCGATTGGACGCGGAAAAGTTGATGTATATATTACATATGAGGATTATACCGAGAATAATATATGTGTTAAATATAATTCCGATTTAGCCAGAGAGTACTATAGTAATTTGGTAAAGATGAGTGAGGAGTTTGGAATTGAGAATGATATCCGGGTTTCCACTCTGTCCAGATATCCTGAAGTACTAATATTAGAAGAACAAACCATAGATGAAAAGGAATTATGGAATTTAATTGAAGAAGCAGTTACGACAGCTACAAATAAGTTTATTGAGACCCGTATTGCTGAAGGAGAGAATCTCAAACAGGATATCGTCTCAAAATTGGATGGAATGTTAGATTTGGTTGATTTTATAGAAGAAAGATCACCTCAGATCATAACAGAATATCGTAACAAATTGATTGCTAAGGTAAATGAACTTTTGGGAGATAGCAAAATAGATGAAAGTATTTTGGTTACCGAGGTAACCATTTATGCGGATAAAATCTGTGTTGACGAAGAAACCGTCCGACTCAAGAGTCATATTAGAAATATGAAAGATACCTTAGACGCATGTGATAATGTGGGTAGAAAACTAGACTTTATCGCACAAGAAATGAATCGAGAATCCAATACCATATTATCAAAGGCCAATGACCTTGCTGTTACAAACAAGGCAATTGATTTAAAGACAGAAATTGAAAAAGTAAGAGAACAGATACAAAATATCGAATAGAAGTTATCGAAATGAGGAATAACTTTGAATAAGCTAATTAATGTAGGTTTTGGAAATGTGGTAAACTCCAATAAAATTATTGGAATTATTAGTCCAGATGCCGCACCAATCAAAAGAATGGTTCAGGTTGCCAAGGATAAAGGATTAGCAATTGACGCAACCTGTGGTAGGAAAACGAAGGCAGTGATCGTAACCGAAAGCGGACATCTCGTTCTATCTTCCCTTTTGCCCGAAACAATTGCAAGCAGGGTAAATCAAATGGAAGGATAAATAGCTAATTAAGGCGGCAATGCTAACCCGAAGAAACATTTAATAATAATAGACTTACTAGGAAGGAGAATTAAATATGTTACATCCATCATATACAGATTTAATGAAAGTAGTAAATAGTGAGGTAGAGCATGGAGAGCAACCAGTGGTGAACAGTAGATATTCTATCGTTATTGCTACTGCTAAGAGAGCAAGACAAATTATCCATGGAGCAGAACCTTTGATTGAGGTAGAAAGCAAAAAGCCCTTATCCATAGCTATTGAAGAGCTATATGAATCCAAAGTAAAGATTGTTGGAGACGAGTAAGAATTATTTCATTTATAATTATGAATCGAATATAAGATTTTCGTACTCGCCACTTTATGAAGCATTTTTCGAAATGAGATAAAAACGGATAATAGATCGTTAAAATAAGGATTCGTCAGCACTTTCGTATGAATAATATATGAAGGTGCTTTATCTTGTAGGAAGCTTACCTTGTTAAGAAAAGAAAGGAAACGAATATGGCTTTGAATAATGATACAAGAATAGATCAGGAGACTGATGTAATATCAGAGAAAGAGATATCCCAAAAAGAAAGCAAAATGAAAATTAAGAGCTTTCTGTTAGATTTACTATTCTATGCCGTATTAATATTCGTATGTATCTATATATTGCCCAATTATGTGATACAACGGACAATCGTAGACGGGTCCTCTATGGCAGATACGCTACAGAATGGAGAAAATCTATATGTGGAAAAGATTTCATACCGCTTTGATCGATTGGATCGCTTTGATATTATTGTATTTTACCCCTATGGTAGAGAGAATGAGGAATACTATGTGAAAAGGATCATAGGGTTACCTGGAGAAACGATTCAGATTATTGGCGAGGATATCTATATTAATGGAGAAATCTTAGAAGAAGATTATGGTAAGGAACCGATCCAGGATCCCGGTAGGGCGAAGGATCCGATTACCCTTGGTGAAGACGAATATTTTGTTATGGGTGATAATAGGAACATCAGTAAGGATAGTAGAGATGAATATGTAGGTAATGTTGCCAAGGAGAATATCGGAGGTAAAGTTATATTCCGAATAACTCCATTTAGTAGATTTGGTACAGTAGATTAAGCATAATCCTTTGATTGATTAACAAAGAATTCTTTAAAAATTCTATTTTTACACTTGCATAATACATAAGAATTCGGTAGAATAGATGATGTTCGATAAGACGGGAGAAATTTTAATATGAAGATAATCAAAGAGCATATTAAAACCAGAAGCTTCAAGCCATTCTATCTATTGTATGGCAGCGAGGATTATCTGAAGAAGCTCTATCGTGATAAACTAAAAGCGGCAATTCTTAGCAATACGGATGATATGAATTATTCCTATTTTGAAGGAAAGGATCTTGATCAGAAGAAAGTTGCTGAGGTGGCACAAACCCTTCCGTTTTTTAATGATAGACGATTGATCATCATTGAGAATAGTGGTTTATTTAAAGCGCAGAGTGAGTTAAGTACAGCACTGCAAATACTTCCGGAAAGTACTACAGTGGTATTTGTTGAAACGGAAGTTGATAAAAGAAATAAGCTTTATAAATTAGTAAAAGATCGAGGAATTGTATCTGAAATGAATGGCCTCGATGAACGAAACTTAAAGCTTTTTGCAGTCTCCCTATTAGAACAGGCGAATAAAAAAATTACAGAAAGCACCGTAAGCTATCTTCTGGAGAAAACCGGTACCGATATGGAAAATATCCAGAATGAGATAGAAAAAATCATCGGCTATACCATGTACCGTGATATCGTAACTACCCAGGATATTGATGCAGTGGTTACAACACAGATTACAGGCAAGATCTTTCAGATGATCGATGCCATCGGTACAAAACAACAGAAAAAGGCTCTTTCCTTGTATTATGATTTATTATCCATAAGAGAGAAGCCAATGTCCATTCTTTATCTGATTACAAGGCATTTTAATCTATTACTTCAGATTAAGGATTTAAATGCAAGAGGATATAGTTCAGCTGATATCAGTAAGATGGTTGGAGTTCCCCCATTTGCTGTTGGTAAATATATATCGCAAACCAGAAATTTCACATCCATGCGTCTAAAAGAAGCTTTAGAATATGCAACGAATATAGAAGAACAGGTAAAGAGTGGTAGGATGATTGATCAAATAGGTGTAGAACTGCTCATCGTTACTTTTAGTAATCGATAATTTATTTCAAAGGAATACAAGTAAATTTCTTAGTACAATATGACGAGAAGAGTTTACTTGCCTTATATATAGTATAATGGAAGTGTATCGAAGTGGTCATAACGGGCCGCACTCGAAATGCGGTAGTCCTCCGGGGCTCGTGGGTTCGAATCCCACCGCTTCCGTCAAAAACAAAAGGTAAAAAGATTTATTGGCCTCAAAGCCAGTAAATCCTAGCCTTTCCGGGGCTTTCACTGTAAAAGTGGAAGCCCCTTTTTCGTAGATTAACTAGCCTCTCACCCAAAAGGGTGAGGGCTTTTTTCTGTACTTCACCCTTTCGAACGATGCTATATAAGGCATCCTTCCCTAAAATTTATACTGAAGGAGGTGTAATGCAAATGAAATTAATCCGCAAACGACGAAATGGATATATCAAAATTGTATTATCTTTGAAACCAAGGTACATTCTTCCTCGTCTAATGATTGAAATCAAAAATAATTAAAATTCTTATAACAATGGAAGGAGAATAGCAATGAAAAGATTCTATGCATTAGCCTTAAGTGGATTGATGCTTACAACATCTCTTACAATGTCTGCTTCAGCGGTAAGTATTAACCCTACTGTAGACGGTAATGTTCGTTCTACCTACGTAGAAAGCCTAGCATTAAATAAGACAGATCCAACCAATGAGTCCTTGGAAAGTGCCATTAAGGCAGTGAAATCCAAGATTACAATTCCTAAGGCATATTCCCAGTTTGATTACTATTTTTACAATTCTGTTTCCAGCGATGATTTTGTCTGGAATCTAACTTGGACGAATCCCAAGAATGGAAGCTCTATTCATGTTACTTGTGACCAGAAACACAGAATTATAGAATATCGGATCTATGATTATTCGAAAAAAGAGGATAATGTTGCAAAATATCTTAAAAAAGAGTTAAAGAGTAAGGCAGATGAATTCCTTAAAAAAATAGCTCCGGAAGTTGCTTTAAAGGCATCATACAAGGATGCAAGTTATGATGGTATCTATTCTGGAAATTATATTTATAACTATGAGCGTGTTGAAAATAATGTAAGATTTCCGGAAAACTCCGTAAGTATTGGGGTTAATAGCGTAACCGGTGAAGTTACCTATGCATCCATTCAATGGCTATATGATAGTAAGCTGCCTTCATCCCAGGTAAAAATATCGAAGGAAGAAGCTAGTAAATTAATCAAGGATCATATGACAATGAATCTGGTGTATCGTACCAATCACTATCGGATCTATACAGGGAGTGAGGGGAACCAGAAGAAAGAAGCATATTTAGTATACGAGCCTAGTAAAAATTATATATCGGTAGATGCAAAAACCGGCGAAGTTTACCTTACAAAGGTAGAATGGCAGGAAGAATCTAATCGTTCGACCATGAACGATATGGCAAAGGAAGAGCAGGCAGCGGATACCGCAGCAAAAACTGCGAATGGATCCCTGACAGAAGAAGAAATTAAGAAGATATCCGAACTAGAGAACTTGATTACTAAAGAGGAAGCTATTAAAAAGGTTACCGGTAATCAATATTTGCATCTAGATAAGAACCTTGAAGTCTACTCTGCAACTTTAAATAAAAACTATTACAATAATGAGAAAGGTTCCTATGTATGGAATATTTCTCTAAATGATCCTAGAGAAATTGATTATGAAAAAGAATTAGATTATTACCGTGCCTATGCTTATGCACAGGTGGATGCCAAAACTGGTAAATTGGTAAGCTTCTATGCTACTGTGAATAACCAGTATGATGAAGCAAAGGGGAAATGGAATACGGTAAAGATTACTTATGATAAAGAAGAGAGTAGGAAGATCCTTGAGAAATTCCTGAAAGCGGAATTGAAGAATTATTTCAATAATTCTAAACTTGTTAATGAAGTCAATGGATATATTGCTTATTATAAGGAAAATACACCTGTTTACGGTGGTTATCAATATCAATATAATAGATTGCATGAAGGTATTGAATATCCTTATAACAATATCTATGGATCCGTAGATGGAATTACAGGTAAAATTTATTCCTTTGGTTTCAATTGGGATGAAGACATTAGCTTTGAATCACCGAAAGGGGTTATGAGTCCTGAGAAGGCTTTAGAACACTATTTAAGTAAAGATGGTTATGATTTAATGCATGAGATTAGTATAGTTAATACGAATAAATCCAATGCTAAGAGGTCTGCAAACTATGAGAGCTCCTATACAAGGGATCAAGTTGTTCGTCTTGTATACCATCCGAATGTAGTGCCTGGCTATATTTCACCTTTTACTGGAGAACAGTTAGATTATAGGGGAGAAGTTTTCAAAAAGACAGAACCCTATCATTATAAGGATATTGACGATAAGGATGAAAACAGAGAAATCTTACTCCTTTCCGACATGAACATTGGTTTTGAAGGAGAATATTTCTATCCGAATCAGGCAATTACGCAGGGAGAACTTAGTACAATCCTAAATAGTATAGGATATGGGATCGATGAGAAGCAAATGAAGAACAATAATTTAGTCACGAAAGAAGAACTAGCAAAAAGCTTTATCACAGAGCTAAGATTGGATAAGGTTGCCGACCTCCAAGGCATTTATAAAACTGATTTCGTTGATGAGAGTAGTATCGCTTCCAAGTATCTTGGAGCAGTAGCCTTAGCAAAGGGCTTGGGTATTATGGATGCTGATAATAATGGTAATTTTAATCCTAAGAATAATGTGACCAGAGCAGAAGCGGTTCATTATATCCTAAATTTCCTTGAAGTGAAACAGGAAGGCTACGATTGGTAAAAATATTCTATCTTATCTGATTTATTATTTTAATACTAGTACAAAAATAGGCTGTCCGAAAGGACAGCCTAAATTAAATATAAAACGTAATGAATTACGCAATATTATTGATCGCTTTATAAAGACGGGATACTTTTCTTGCTGCAGTATTCTTATGATAAACACCCTTTGAGCAAGCTTTGTTAATTTCAGCAACTGCATTAACTAAACAAGCTTTTGCGAGTTCTTTGTCACCTGCAACAATGGCAGCATCTACTTTTTTAATCATAGTTTTAACTTTGGACTTAATTGCTTTATTTCTAGCAGCTTTTGTCTGGTTTACTAAGATTCTTTTCTTTGCAGATTTAATGTTAGCCAATTATTACACCTCCGAATATAATTTTGACCAACCATTGATCCAAGGACAACGATTTGAGAGAGTGGATGCCTAACTTGGGTTTGGTTGCTTCAATGTCTTTGTTTCCCTAAAACTAGACACGATCGCTTTAATGGAAACATACTATTATATAGTATTATATCAAAAACGTTCTGTCAATACATAATTTTCTTGAGTTTCCGTACTTTTATCCACAATCCCTCTTTTTACAGGATTTGTTATAAACAACTTTTAGAAAGTGCCCAAAA
>JAAYQP010000171.1 GCA_012519195.1 Clostridiales bacterium
GAAATTAGCAATGATGAAATTAGTGAAGAAAATGGGACAAGCCTTATAATCAATGAGGAACAAAATGAGATTGAAGAGCAGTCTATGGATAAGATGGAGCAATTTAAAAGTATTATGAATGATATCATTTTATCTGCCCTAAAAGAAAATAATGCAGAATTGACCGAGGAGATCGGGGCTAACGTAACAGAAGGTGTAATTAAGGAGATGAAATTCCTACTAAGATTACAGGAGGAAAAACAAGAGGAAAGATTTCGTAAACTAGATACAACGATAAGGGATTACCAAAAAAGTAGAATGTTGGCAGCGGCAGGCCTAGAAATAAAAAGCAGAAAAAAATCAAAATTCTTTAAAAAGAATAATCGTGCCTACATATAAAGATATATAAAAAAGAGGATGTTTATTATTAGCATCCTCTTTTATGTACTCATTATTCTGCTGAGATAGCACCTGTAGGACATGTGTCAGCACAAGCTCCACAATCTATACAGGAATCAGGGTTAATCTCAAAATGCTCAGCACCCTCAAAAATAGATTCTGTAGGGCACTCTTCAACGCAAGCTGCACAGCTAATACATTCATCACTAATCGTATATGCCATTTTCCATACCTCCTTTTTTTACAATCGACTATATTTTAATATAATACCCACTATAATGCAAGTACAATTTCCAGGATATGATAAGAAGAAAAGAGTCTTGACGGAACCTATGGGATAGAATATAATTAGCCTAGGTTATTCAGTAATAAAAGATATAGCCGTAACTATGCTATTTGTTATAGAATCAGATAAAGGAGGAAATATTATGGCAGGCATTACCAAGGACATGACAGTTGCACAGGCAATTGCTGCAAATCAGAATATAATTCCTATCTTAATGGATATCGGTATGCATTGTATCGGATGTCCTGCTTCACAAGGTGAAACCCTTGAAGAAGCAGCATTAGTTCATGGATTAGATCCTGACGATTTCATGGATAGAATTAGAGAAGAATTAGGTGAATAATAGTTAGACGGTAAATACGTCATTGAAAAGAGGAATCGATGAGCCGATTCCTCTTTTCTTGAATCAATTAACTTGAAATCTGAGATTGTCATTAGTGGGATTAATCATTTAATCCGTACAAAATGAAAAGGATGAGGCATAGCCTCATCCTTATTACATTACGGATAGAATTTGTATTGCTTGATCTCTTACAATAACTTCATAGTGTTCATCATAATAATAGGTACTTGCGTAGGTTGAACGCTCTGTTCTTCCATATTCTGAAATGACATTGCAGATCTTATTGAACTCCTCAGGAGTATGATCGCTTTTGCTTATAACCAAATAGTAGGTAGAAGATACAGGATTCTTATAAAGAGTATTGATTCCATTATAGTTACCCACTAATATATTTGCTAGGTCAATTACTTCCTGTAATGATCGGAAAGAATAGATCTTTATTAAATTTGGAGTGATATGAACTCCAGATTTATCATTAAGGTTAGCATCCGAAATTTCTGTAGTGTCTGATGCCTCATTGGAGCCATCTTCTAAATCATCCGATGAATCTAATTCATAACTCTGAATGATTTCATCTGCATAAGCATCATCGGAATCCATCTTATCCATATCATCATGAATATTAAATGAGGAAAACTTCGAGAAGCGTGTATCTAATTCATCAGGATCTTCAACCTTTGTTATAACCAAGATAAGACATTCCGTTGAAACAGGTATTGCTTCAATCATTAATGGAATATCATCTACTTCAAAACCAAATTCATAGAAGGCTTGTTGTATCATATCTCGAAATAGCGCTTTCGCTTTCTCGGTTCCGTAAGCTAGTTCGCTAAGTCTAAGTTCACGGTCAATTAAATCGCTCTTATTCAAAGTACATCTTATCTGATTATCACTAATTTTTTCTATCTTCATAAAACACACCCCTTTCTTAACATAAAAGGAACGGATCTTTTAACCTTAATTGAAAATATCTATCAGTGAAAAAAAGTATAAGTTAAAAGTCATATAAAGTCAATACGCTAAGATGTGAATTTTATATTAAAAAGTGCCCTATAATTACAGGTTCTAACATAAACTGACAGCAAAATAGTATACAAATAATTACAAAAATTTTGTAAAAATTAATAATGAATATTTACTTGTCATCCTTACAAATATTGGATATAATGTAATTGATGATTTGACTTCTCTTTCGTATAAGACTGATAGGAAAGGAGAGAATGCGACAGGAAATTTGGTTTCATAAATATCGTATTATTAAATTACTTGGCAAAGGTAGTAACGCCAATGTATATCTAGCGGAACACATCTTATTAAATTCTTATCGGGCAATCAAATGTTTATCAAAGAATCATCCCCTATACAATCTACAACTTAAAGAAGCATTTCTACTTAAAAATCTGAAGCATCCCTGTATTCCTATAATCTATGATATTGAGGAAGATGATGACGGTTCCTACATAGTGGAACAATATTTAGAAGGTGAAACCCTCAAAGAATATGTAGAAACCAGAGGTACCATCCGTGAAAATATCATAATTCAATTTGGACTTCAGTTATGCGACTTAATCCATTATTTACATTCCATTGACAGACCGATTCTATATCTGGATCTAAAACCGGAAAATATTATTATATCAGAGGCTACTCTAAAATTAATTGATTTTGGAAGTGCCATTTATCAGGACGAAGTACGGGAAGAGCAAGAGTTTTATGCTACCAGAGGTTATGCTGCTCCTGAGCTCTATCATCACAATAAGGTTGATGAGCGATGTGATGTATATAGTATTGGAATGTTGCTATATTATATGGCTTCTGGAATTAAAATAAACCATGATTTTATCAACTTCCAAAATATAGATCAGATCTGCGAATGTTCACGGCAGCTAAAAACTATTATTAACCGTTGTTTAAAATTTAGTCCTTCACAAAGATATGCCAATGTAACACAACTTGGTAAACAATTATCAGGAATCATACGAAGGAAGAAGCTACACTTTAGATCAAGTCATTCACTAAGAATCGCCCTTGCTGGTGCTCAGCCTAGAATTGGTGTAACACATTTTTCCTTTCGTATATGCAGTTATTTTATTCATAGAAAAAGAAAATGTGTATATGAAGAAAAAAATAATAGCGGTTGTGCTTGGATGTTAAGACAGCGTTACGATGACCTATCCTCAAAGGATGGCATTTACCAGATTCATGGAATACCGGTTTTGCCTAAGCATCAGGGTGAGCTACCAAATACCGAAAATTATCCCTATCGGATATTGGATTATGGATGTCTTTCAAAAGAAAATCTGGAGGATTTTCTTGATGCAGAGGTAAAGATCCTTGTACTTGGTGCTAAGGAATGGGAACTTGGTTTCGCAGAGCAGGTATTAGAATTGCTAGCAGAATATAAGGATATCTTATACTTTTTTAATTTTCTTGATGGTAGACAGTTTCAGCAAGTTTTAAAAAATATGGAAGGAAGAAGTTGTTATCGTATTCCCTATGATCCGGATCCATTTTCGAAGATGATGGATAAGAACGGGTTAGAACTTTATCACGAACTCACCGGAATTATGGGTATATAATGAACGGCCATGCTTTGAGAGGGAGCTTAGATTATGTATAGAAGACCGATGCTACTTAATAAATTAAAAAATAGAAAATATGGCACAAGACAAAGCATTGGACTAATTGGCACACATCGGGGTGTAGGAGTAACCTATACTGCATTTATGCTTGCTTTCTATCTAGGGGAAGAGATGGGGAAAAGGACCGCTTTTGTGGAATGTAATAGGCACCATGACATGGAGCGTATACAGTCAGCCTATGAATGGAGCCGAGAGGATACTAGCTCCTTTTCCTTTCATCAGATAACCTGTTATAAGGAGGTGATGTCGGAAGGTATAGCCGAGATCTATAATAAGAATTATGAGAGCCTTATCTTTGATTTTGGGACGGATTTCGGTACCAATTGGAATGAGTTTTTAAGATGTAATATTAAAATTATTGTTGGGGGAATGGCGCAATGGAATCAAAAGAAGCTGATAGAGCTTGCTGCATATTACAAAGATTTTAACGACAGGGAAACCTGGTTGTATCTAATTCCATGCGCTGATTCTAAAGTAACTAGTAGTTTAAAAAAAATAATCGTTGGAAAAATCCATACGATTCCATTTGAAAAGGATCCAACCAAACCTTCTAAAAATACGATAAAATTATTCCGTGAACTTTTATAAGTTATTTTAGCTGAGGATTATGGATGGGGTATGGAGTATTGCCCATACAAGGATAGGTATAACATATCACAATTAACCTTCTTATCCGAAAGAAAGAAAAGGCACCTTCTTAATGTCTGTCCCATCTTGCTCGATTATTGATTGAAAACAGGTTGAATATACCGGACTTAAAAAGCCCTCTATACTTTTTACCGGACAAAATGGAAAAGAGATTCGCCTGTTATCCTTTACATAAGGTATAATTTTATGGCTAGTTAGTTGGTTTGGTCTACTCCTTAGGAAGCAGAAGTTAACATCTGAGATCTCCTGAACTTGATTATATTTATATTGAGTTCAGGAGATATTTTTGTTATGTGAGGGATAGAATAATGCCTTTCCTAGGGTTTATAGCATAAGTTAGCAAATTTCTTTCATTTATGTTATAACTGGCAATAAAAAAGTCGAATTTGGTAATGACGTTAAAATAAATAAATGCTATAATAAAGCAAGTGAAATATGTATGGGAGGAGTATAGGTATGGAAAAGAAGTCGAAAATTGCAGTCATTGGTACAATTGCTGTAATTTTAATAACTGTAATTGTGTTGGGAATTACAATTGTAAAGAAGCTGACTCCCAGCAATGAGGTAATGTTATTAACGGATTACTATCAAGTGGAGGATAGCGAGGTCCTAGTTATCCTTCAAAACAAAATTTATGAGAAAAGTGGTTTACTCCTAGATGGTAAGGTATACTTAGATTATGAAACGATAAAAGACAAGTTTAATCATAGATTCTATTGGGATTCTAACGAGAATATACTCACCTATACCACGCCCAATGAAATCATACAGGCGGAATCCGGGAGGAAACATTTTACCGTTACCAAAAGTATGATAAAGACCGATTCGGCAATTGATTATCCAGTAGTGAAAGTATTTGCAGATCAGGTTTATATTGCCTTAGATTTTGTAGCTAAGTACTCTGATATGGAGTATGAATACTATGTATCGCCCAATCGTGTAGTGATTAATTATCAATGGGGTGATTATTTATTCACGGAGGTAACAAAAGAAACACAATTAAGAAAGGATCCGAATATTAAGAGTCCGATCTTAACCAAATTAGCAGTAGGGACAAGCCTATATGTTGACATGGATGAGGCACCGCAGAAGGGATTTTCTAAGGTAATGACCAAGGAAGGTATTATAGGTTATGTCAGGGATAAGTATGTCAAAGAATCTTTCTATAAAACCATTAGCAGTGATTTTAAAGAACCGGAATATACTTCTCAAACCCGACCTGAAAAAATCAACCTAGTGTTTCACCAGGTATTTAATGAGGATGCAGCGGATAATTTAGAAAATCTAATTGCACAAACAAAAGGCCTGGATGTTGTAGTACCAACCTGGTTTTCCGTAATTGATAACTCCGGTAATGTATCCTCCTTGGCTTCAGAGAGATATGTAGAAAAGGCCAAAAGTCTTGGTCTTGAAGTTTGGGCTTTGGTGGATGATTTTAATACCGAAATCAGTATGTATGAAGTGCTATCCCATACCAGTAGCAGAGAGAATCTATCGAATGTTCTAGTGGAAGCTGCTTTAAAATACAAATTAAATGGAATCAATATTGATTTCGAAAAGATTAGCTCGGATGCAGGTATCCATTACATTCAGTTTTTAAGAGAACTCTCCGTTAAATGCAGGAATAATGGCATTGTACTTTCTGTTGATAACTACGTTCCTTCTCCTTATACTTCTCATTATGATAGGGAAGAACAAGGGAAGATCCTAGATTATGTGATTGTAATGGCTTATGATGAATATTATGCCGGCTCGGAGGTTGCAGGCCCGGTTGCTTCTCTTGGCTTTGTTAAGGATGCTGTTACTAATATCCTTACCATGGTTCCGAAGGAGAAGACCATCATCGCTATTCCATTCTATACAAGATTATGGAAAGAGACACCAGACGGGGAGGTTTCTTCAGAAAGTTTTTCTATGACACCGGCAGAAAACATTTTAAAAGAGAATGAAGTAGAGCCGAAGTGGAATGATACCTATGGCTGCTACTATGCGGAGTATGAGAGGGATGGAGCTACCTACCGTATGTGGCAGGAGGAGGATAAGTCCATCGAAGAGAAACTTAAAGTTATCTATAATGCAGATGTAGCAGGTATTGCAGCTTGGAAGTTGGGCTTGGAGAAAGAAAGTACTTGGAACGTAATTACTAGGTACTTTGAATAAAGGATATACTTTAGATAACATAATATATAAAAAATAACCGGAAATGAGGAACATATGTTATTTAGTATGTGGCCTCCTTTCCGGTATTTTGTTACAAGTATAGTGGCTTGCCAATTCATCTTGTACATCACTTCCTTCATTTCTTGATAGTTTAACTTGGGATAGAATAGGTTGGAATTCTTTTTCATATGATATATGGAATAATATATTCGGATGAGAATCATGAAGAAAAAATATTTTAGTATTATTTTTTTGATTTTAATTTATTTAGCCAGTTTTGCTACTACGGAGCAATCCGTAAAAGTAATGAAAAACTTCTTTCATTCCATTAGCGATGAGAAACAAAAGGAGACTTACGTTATCGTTGTAGATGCTGGGCATGGCGGAAGGGATCCAGGAAAAGTAGGAGTAAATGGTGCTCTGGAAAAGGATATCAACCTTAGCATAGCATTTAAGTTAAAGAGCTTATTGGAGCAAAATGACATTAAGGTAATTATGACTAGAGAGGATGATAATGGCCTGTATTCGGACTCAGATTCGAATAAAAAAAGTGCTGATCTGAGAAAAAGGGTAGAGATTATCCACTCAAATCATGCGAATCTGGCAATCAGTATTCATCAAAATAGTTTTACTGAGGAATATGTTAAGGGAGCGCAGGTGTTTTATCATGGGCAATCCGCGGATGGAAAGAAGCTTGCAGAAAAAATACAGGAGCAGTTGAAGGAAACCCTAGCAGACGGTAATCACAGAAAAGCCAAGCCCAATAGCAATTATTATATGTTAAAAAATACGAATTGTCCTCTAGTAATTGTAGAATGTGGGTATTTATCTAACTATCAAGAATCTGCTCTTTTGCAAAATGAGGATTATCAAGAAAAGTTAGCTTGGGGAATCCATTTAGGAATCATGCAGTACTTAAATGAACAGGAAAAAACGACAAGTCGTATGGAATAAATTATATTTTGAAGATTGTATTTTTTGGCTTTTTCATGTATCATTCACAAATAGTAGATTTTAAATCAACATAGTGCTATAATAGTCACATTAAAAACAAGTATGCAAGTAAGTGTGAAATGCACAAGGGTTAAGAAAAGGTATGATTAAACGATACTTACCTGTAAGAGCTAGGCACTAAGGAGCTATCAATACATGAATACAAAAATTCTTACATTAGATACAGATAATTTTCAAGCATCTGATTTGGAAGAAGCAGCAAAGCTATTAAGAGATGGTGGCTTGGTTGCATTTCCAACAGAAACTGTATACGGATTAGGTGCAAATGCACTAGATAAAAGAGCATCAAGTAAAATCTATGCCGCAAAGGGCAGACCGTCGGATAATCCACTGATTGTTCATATCGCCCATAGAAAGGATATGGAAGAGTTGGCAGATGAGATCCCTGATAAGGCCTATCAGTTGGCGGAGGTTTTTTGGCCAGGACCACTTACCATAATATTAAAGAAGAAAGCATTGGTACCTTATGAAACTACTGGCGGTCTTGATACCGTTGCAATTCGACTTCCAGCCAATTCAATAGCAAGAGAGTTGATTGCCAGATCAGGTGTATTTGTTGCAGCTCCTAGCGCTAATATTTCAGGAAAACCAAGCCCGACAAATGCGAAGCATGTGATAAATGATTTATTGGGTAAGGTCGATATGATAATCGATGGTGGTAAGGCTACCTTAGGTCTTGAATCTACAATTGTTGATTTATCCGAAGGGGCTCCAATGATTCTACGCCCGGGTTGTATCACTAAAGCAATGCTACAAAATGTGATTGGTGCTATAGAATATGATCCAGCAATTCTTACTAGAGAACCAAAATCGGATATTGTTCCTAAGGCACCGGGAATGAAATATCGCCATTATGCACCGGAAGGAAGCCTTACGATATATTCCGGAGAATTACAAGCGGTAACAGAGGCTATTAATACAATCGCAAGAGAAAAAATGGAATGTGGTTATCGTGTAGGCATTATTACTACGGAAGAAACCAAACATCATTACCATTATGGATTGGTTAAATCCATAGGATCCCGAAAAGATGAAGCATCTATTGCGGCTGGATTATATGGAGTTTTGCGGGAATTTGATGAACTTCATACAGAATATATTTACACAGAGAGTTTTTCCGATAATCAATTTGGACAAGCGATTATGAATCGCTTGTTAAAGGCAGCAGGTTATCAGGTTGTAAAGGTGTAATGGGATGATCGCTGTTGATAGGAGGATAATATGGTAGATTATAAAACATTAATTTTTACATGCACTGGCAACACCTGTAGAAGTCCAATGGCAGAAGCAATTTATAAAAATTTGGATAAGGTAAGCGATAGAAAGGTTCTATCAAGAGGACTTGTGGTTCTATTTAACGAACCAATAAACCCGAAAGCAGAAACCGTTCTAAACATGCATGAATTAGAACTGAATAACCATATCGCAAAAGGATTAAAAAGTTCTGATATTGATGGCCAAACCCTGATTCTTACCATGACAGAGAGTCAGAAAAAGAAGGTACTTCAGGATTTCCCTGAAGTAGAAGATGTTTATACCATTAAGGAATTTGCAGGTGAAATCGGGGATGTTGTCGACCCCTATGGGGGTACCCTAGTGGATTATGAAGAATGCTTTACTGAACTGGCACGATTGGTAAAAAAGACATTTTATAAATTAAATTCAGATAACTAGATTGGAGGAAACAATTTTGATAGCGATTGGAAATGACCATACGGGATATGAGTTAAAGAAAGCAATTATCAAATATTTTGAGGAAAAAGGGATTGAATATAAGGACTTTGGAAGTCAAAAGGTTACATCGAGTGACTATCCTGAATTTGCAAAGGCTGTGGCAACTGCAATTCAAAATAAAGAATGTGATAAGGGAATTCTGATCTGTGGCACTGGAATTGGTATCTCTATTGCTGCTAATAAAATGAAAGGGATTCGAGCAGCCCTGTGCCATGATTGCTTTAGTGCAGAAGCGACCCGCTTGCATAACGATGCAAATATCCTAGCCATGGGTGCAAGGGTGGTTGGACCAGGACTTGCACTAAAAATAGTTGAAACATTTTTAAATACGGAATTTTCCGGAGATCAAAGACATATACGTAGAATTCAAATGTTAGAAGAATAAAGCTTTTCAATATCATTGATTGGGGCCTGTAATTCGTAAAAATTGTCTTTATAGATTATCTTTAACAGGGAATCTAAAGTGCGAAGGGCATAAAGGGCTTCCTGCTTGGTAATTAAATTAAGATTAAGAGCGTCAGCAAGCTCATCTAAATCTACAATCTGTATGCTACCGTCCTTATGAAGGATTACATCGATTAAGAGATCCTCAAAAAGGACGGTATTTTTGTCTAAGTCAGCTTTGGTCTGTATAATATCGCAGTACCAATACACTACCTTGCCATGTCGGTCAAATACCTTACTGATTTTATAACCTTTGTCCAAATAATATGCTGATATTCCGCTGGCAATGTCTTTTCGTGGACGTAATGTCACCCACTTGGTAATTATCAAATCCTTTTCGTAAACTAAAACAATATCATCTTTTAAGAGAATAATTTCATCCGGAATAAAGCGTCTTCGATAGATCAAAGGTACTGGCATAATAACCTCCTAGCTAGGGGAAACGGATTCTATGCTTATCTTATATATGAAGTATAACATGGAATGGAGCTAGAGAATAGTACATTATTAACGATTTGAATAAACCTTTTATTTTTTGGGAAAGATATTAGGTGATGAATGGACGACCCAAAAGATGGAGGTTGATTTTTTGGAAAGCAGTAGTAATAAAACGTATGGTTTTGATATCATAAAACGAGTTTTTTCTTTAAAGCGTACGCAGATTACCCTATATATGGTTGTAGTTCTATGGCTGGCTGTTGCTACACAGATGATAGTAAATCGTGTTTTTCAAGAGGATTTTCGGATTACAGAAGCTTTTGTTAAAACGGATATGCAGGGAATGGAGAGCAGTCTGGAGATCCTTGCTCAATATAATAAAGATTTTTTAAGTGAGGAAGATAAGAAGGGAATCATACGGGGCATTGCCGATGCCATAGGTTTAAAGATTGATAAAGAAATTACGGTACAGAAAGAAGCTAGCCATAGTGAGTATAACTTTACAAAACAGGCAAAACAAGCCTTGACGGAAATAAAAGTTATCAGTATGGAGCAAGAAGAAGAGGAGTATTCCCGAGTCTATCACTATATTATTGTAAGAATGAGTATTAAACAGAGTATCCAAAGTATTGAAGGATATAAGAACAAGATTGAAAACGTTCTTAAAGAATTAGGTGTAAATGATAAGCAAGTTACCATGCAATTTAATGGGAATTATGACGGAGCACGTTCTTCGGCAGAAAAAAAGAGGATAGCAAGGTTTTTAGTTGAAGCATTACATGGAGAGATTGCCTTGGAATATGAGGAAGGAGATCTTTATACCATCTATGCATATACCGGATTGATTAATGAATATATTGATTCATTGGGTAATAAGATAAATATCCAGATTGCCATCACCTATGATGAAGAGAACAATAAAACAAAGGTAACACTTGCAACGCCAGTATTAAACCAAAGCTGGTGAATCTAGTTTCTGTAATATTATGTTAAGATAGGCAAAATGATAAATAAGGCTGATACCACCGAACGAATCACTTAGATTCATAGCACGGGTGGAAATCAGCCTTTATTCTACTTTCCTAATGGGCATCTTTTTAAGTTAAATTATTCATTAGAACCAACGTCTTCTACTACGGCGGCGTCTTCTACGATTAAGGAATTCATTTAGCAAAATGATGGTAATAATATCTCGGAAATGATTTCTACGACGTCTAGGATAGATATACTTTGCTTCAACCTCAGCATCTTCAAGCTCATTTTCCATATGTTTAGTTTTTTCATAAATTCGATCTACGATCCGATCAATTGTAACTTTATCCGGATATTCATCAAACATTACGCTACCATCGTATTCTAACTTATCACATTCATCATTAATATATGGTCTTAGAGCTCTTACAGTGCTAGGGTAGAGCTGCCTCATATTTTCAATATCTCGATCTAATTCGTCGCTGTTATCATAACCATATATGGGGAGGAGAGGAATACCCATAGGTACCGAAAAAGGTGTATTATTTGGCATGATATACATATTACCATTCGGTGAACCTGGATAATTTGGACATTGGATAAATGGGGACCCCTGATAATCCGGCATCATCTGATTATTATTCTGATATGTGCCTTGATTCAAGAAAGGATGCGTTCCCATAGATCCATTTTGAGTATTGTTGTTCCATGGCATACCTTGTGAATTTGTACCATTGGGATTTGATGTTCTAGGTATTCTTGGGGATGTGGTATCATTCGGAACAGGAGTCATAGGGACTCTAGGAGTTCTAGTTCCGCTAGGAGTAGTCCCAGGAGTTCTAGGGGTGGTCATACCATTCGGAGTTGTAGTACCAGGCATCCCAGGAGTTCTAGGAGTAGTCATATTATTTGGAGTTGAAGTACCAGGCATCCTAGGAGCTCTAGGAGTAGTCATGCCATTTGGAGTTGAAGTACCAGGCATCCCAGGAGTTCTAGGAGTAGTCATATTATTTGGAGTTGAAGTACCAGGCATCCCAGGAGTTCTAGGAGTAGTCATATTATTTGGAGTTGTGGTACCAGGCATCCCAGGAGTTCTAGGGGAAGTCATATCATTTGGAGTTGAAGTACCAGGCATCCCGGGAGTTCTAGGGGAAGTCATATCATTTGGAGTTGTGGTACCAGGC
>JAAYQP010000022.1 GCA_012519195.1 Clostridiales bacterium
AAAGCAAGGAGGAAAATCCTCCTAAAAGATTGGGAGGAAAATCCTCCGAAAAAGCAAGGAGGAAAATCCTCCTAAAAGATTGGGAGGAAAATCCTCCGAAAAAGCAAGGAGGAAAATCCTCCTAAAAGATTGGGAGGAAAATCCTCCGAAAAAGCAAGGAGGAAAATCCTCCGAAAAAGCAAGGAGGATTGGGATATGGCGATGTTGGAAGTTAAAAATATACAGGTTTATTACGGAGTTATTCAGGCAATAAAAAATGCCTCCTTTGAAGTTAATCAAGGGGAAGTCATAGCTCTAATTGGCGCCAATGGTGCCGGAAAAACCACGATATTGCATACAATTACCGGATTAATTCCTGCAAAAAGTGGCGAAGTGTTGTATGAAGGTACCGATTTATTAAAAATACCTGCACATAAAATTGTATCACTTGGTATAGCCCATGTACCTGAGGGAAGACATGTATTTTCTCAGTTAACTGTTTATGAAAATCTATTGATGGGAGCCTATACAAGAACGGACAAAGCAGAAATTGAGGAAACCTTAGAAAATGTATATAAGCGCTTTCCAAGACTAAAGGAAAGAAAAGGACAATATGCAGGAACCTTAAGTGGTGGCGAACAGCAGATGCTGGCTATGGGTCGTGCTTTGATGTCAAAGCCCAAAATCGTATTAATGGATGAGCCTTCTATGGGACTTTCACCGATCCTTGTGGAAGAGGTATTTGATATTATTCAGAGCATTAGTAAGAGTGGTACGACTGTTTTGTTGGTGGAACAGAATGCAAAGAAGGCATTATCCATTGCCGATCGTGCATATGTTTTAGAGACGGGAAATATTGTATTAGAGGGCAGTGCAGATAAACTATTAAATGATGAATCGGTTAAAAAAGCATATCTTGGTGAATAAATGAATTGCCATAGAGAAAGGCGGGAGATCATTTGAATAAAAAATTTGTGATTACCATTGCAAGAGGATATGGCAGTGGCGGAAGAACGATTGGTAAAATGCTATCAGAGGATCTGGGAATTCCCTACTATGATAGGGAGCTACTAAGATTAGCCTCCGATGATAGTGGTATTAATGAGCAGCTTTTTGCTAAGGCAGACGAGAAACTAAAGAAAAGCTTACTATTTCGAGTAGCAAAGAATATTTACAAAGGTGAATTGATACCACCAGACAGTGATGATTTTGTTTCCAATGATAATCTCTTTAACTACCAGGCGAAGATCATTAAGGAACTGGCCAATACGGAATCCTGCATTATCATAGGACGATGTGCAGACTTTGTACTAAAGGATTATGATAATGTAATTAAAGTGTTTGTCCATGCACCTTTAAAGGACTGCATCAAAACACTGAAGGATATGACAGGAAAACCGGAAAAGGAGATTGAGAAGCAGATCTATAGTATCGATAAACATCGGGCGGAATATTATAAATACTATACCGGTAGAAACTGGGACGATGCGAAAAACTACGATTTATGTCTTAATAGTAGTCAGCTAGGATTTGAAAAATGCGTGGAAATTGTGAAGGCCTATATGGATATCCGTTTCCGTTAGTATGGAAATTTGCTACTTAATACAATACAATTTGTATATACAGTTATGGTTGCAAGGCGATAGTTTCCCTAGGGACTATCGCTTTTTCCATAGATTAATAGAAAAAGATAAACTAGCGATTCCATGGTATTTGTCGGGAGTTCCATGGATTGGAAATTATCTTGCTATGAATTATACTTTATGATATATTTAGAACAAAATGGATTAAGGTTTGTAGAAAGAGGGATCACATGATATCAGCAAAGATGATGGAATTAGTTAAAAATAGCTCAGCAATTCGGGCAATGTTCGAAGAAGGAAAACGCATGGCAGATCTATATGGAATAGAAAATGTGTACGATTTTAGCTTAGGCAATCCTAGTGTTCAACCACCGGAAGAAGTGAAAGATGCTCTTCTTGAAGTACTTCATGAGGAAAATCCAAACTTGGTTCATGGTTATATGAATAATTCTGGTTATGAGGATGTAAGGGAAGGAATAGCAAATTCCTTGAATCAAAGATTTCAAACGAACTTCCATGCGGAAAATATTTTAATGACAGTAGGTGCTGCAGGAGGGTTGAATGTTATATTAAAGACCTTGTTAGATCCCGGTGATGAGGTAATAACCTTCGCTCCTTTCTTTGGTGAATATCGAAATTATGTAAGTAATTATGATGGGAAACT
>JAAYQP010000172.1 GCA_012519195.1 Clostridiales bacterium
AATTATTGTCTATGAACAAAAGGAGAGCTTAAGGCGCCCGGATAAACGATCCCAGCATCCCAGCTATAAAAATCTGATCAGCTGGATTAATATTGCTTCAACCTCCCCTTTGGGATAGTATGTATCAAAAAAGTCACATTATTTATGACAATGTGACTTTTGATAATTATCTGGATATAATTCAATATATAATTCAATTAAGGTGAAGTGCTTATGGGTAAATGCATATGGGTGCATTAAAATCGGATGGTTTCGATTAATTATTTATAAGGAACTAGGACACAATACTTGTCCAGCAGTTTGATGGGGTGATAGGATAATTTGGATTTACGTAATCCCTCATCTCCTACATCCTCTTCCCGATTAATGTATTTAACATTTTCCGTTACATTATGTCTTGCGAATTCTCTTACAATCATCTGATAAGAACCAGGATAATCCCGGTTGGCTTTTTCAATATGGCAGTATAGAGTATCTTGGATAATCTCTCCTACCGACATAGCGACGATCTGGTCTTCTACTTCAAGGAAACCACCTAGTAGTTTGAATTTAAAAATATAAGGCAAGATTTCCAAGGTTCTTCTCAGCTCTTCCTGGGCTAGTTTATTATCCTTACCATGGTGTACCTGATAATCTTCTAAAAATTTTATCACTCTGTCGATGTTATCCGGAGTGATTTCATGATACTTATAGTTTGGATATAGCCTTTTGAATTTATTGATATGATTTCTCTGTCCGCTATACCTACGGCCAGCCATCTGTGCAAGATCTTCAGCCCGATATAGATAATCAGCCCAATCTCTAGAAGGGGTTGCTGGAATGGTCCCATTATATTGGTCTGTCAGGAGAGGAATAACCTCCTCAGGTACTGTACAAAACCAAAGTGGTAAATAATTGCTTCGACAGTAATCAATTAATGCGTCCATGGCCTTTGAAAAGGAACCATTTCCTACGGGGTAAGTAAAGGAGGTTCGGTTTAAAAATTTAACTTTATATAGAATCATACCTTCATAGATAGCAAAACTTGTGTCATAGAAATCACGCCACATAAAATTAGCACCAATCGTATAATCACTGGTTCGACTGATTTTGTATTTAAAAAACTCTGCTGTCTGCATGATGTTATCAGCGTTTATTTTATTAAAGGTTAACATACTTTCCTCCTATCGTATCTTTGACAAATCAAACTATAACACAAGATATGGTATCTGTCTAGCGAAAAGGTAATGTTTGTAACTATATAGGGAGGGGAGATTCGGTAATAGTATTCTCTTTTCCTTCCCTGTGTATTCCTAATGGGGTTACCGTCATACTAGCAAAATTCTTATTATGATATTATAATGGGTATACAACTTAAGTTATTATCGTACTAAAACATCAAAAAACAAAGGAGTGAAGTGATCCTCGTTATACGATCACGAATATTATGAAGATATTATTAGTAGCAGTTAATGCAAAATATATTCATTCGAATCTAGCAGTTTACTATTTGAAGGAATATGCTAAGCAATACAGCAATCATATTCAGTTGGCTGAATACACAATCAATCATTTTCCAGATGAAATTTTAAAAGGGATCTACAAGGAACAGGCAGATGTAATCGCTTTTTCCTGCTACATCTGGAATATTGACCTTGTAATTCGAGTGGTGAATGAATTAAGAAAGGTACAGCCCAATGCAAAAATCTGGTTTGGTGGGCCAGAGGTATCCTTTGATTCAGAGGAACGTCTTAAGCAGTTAAAAGCAGTGGACGGGATCATCCTTGGGGAAGGGGAGCAGACATTCCTCGAATTGATGGATTATTATATAGGGCGGAAGGGAAGATTGGATCAAATTGCAGGGATCGCATTTAAGGCTAGTGCAGAAATGCAAGATGGGTTAGGAGTTGAAATGAATGCACAGGGAGAAAATGCAATTACCATAACAGGGCAGAGAGCTCCAATCCCTCTTGATGCGATTCCTTTTCCTTATGAGAATATGGAAGCCTTTCGTAATAAAATCATATACTATGAAAGCAGTAGGGGATGTCCGTTCTCCTGTAGTTATTGTCTCTCCTCCATTGATAAGAGGGTACGGCTCCGCAGTCTAGATTTGGTAAAGCGGGAGCTAGGAATCTTTCTTGCCAATGAGGTCAAGCAGGTTAAGTTTGTAGATCGAACCTTTAACTGTAATAAGCATCATGCAATGGGCATCTGGCAATTTATCAAGGAGCATGATAATCAAGTAACCAATTTCCATTTTGAAATATCGGCGGATCTGCTGGATGAAGAACAGCTTGCATTCTTACAGACCCTGAGGCCAGGGCAGGTACAATTTGAGATTGGTGTCCAATCAACGAATCCGGAAACGGTGGCCGCAATCCATAGAAAAATGGATTTTGAAAAGATCAGTCAAAATGTAAGGCGAATACAGCAGGGGCATAATATTCACCAGCATCTTGATCTAATCGCTGGGCTACCCTTAGAGGATTATGAAACCTTTTTAAAATCATTTAATGATGTTTATGCCCTTAGACCGGATCAACTTCAACTAGGCTTCTTAAAAGTGTTGAAGGGCTCCTTCATGGAAGAAGACAGTGTGCGTCATAAAATTGTTTATCAAGATCATGCCCCCTACGAGGTATTAATGACGGATCGTTTGACCTTTGGTGAGATACTAAAGCTGAAAGGGATTTGTGAGATGGTAGAGGTATATTACAATAGCGGGCAATTTACCTACTCTATCCGTTACTTAGAACATTTCTTTATTAGCGCAGCCCATATGTACTTGGAACTCAGCAGTTATTATGAGCATAAAGGGCTAGATAAGCTTTCCCACACCAGGTTAAGGAGATATGAAATCCTCCTGGATTTCTTTATGGAAACCATGGTAGAATGGAAAGATACAGGGGAAAAAAGAGAGTATATTGCAGCATTCAAGGAGATCCTTTTATTGGATCTGTATCTGAGGGAAAATATGAAGAGTCGTCCGTCCTATGCCCATGATCCGCTAGATTATTCCACGAGTCGTGAAATAATTGATTCAAATGATTTGGATAAAAGACAAGCTCATGTGGAGCTTTTTACTTATGATGTCCTTGAAACCAGTGAAAATGGAAAACCAATCAAGAAGGATTTACTGTTGGTATTTGATTATCGCCATAGGGATCCTCTGAATAAAGCAGCAAGGCTGCTATTACTAGATAGAGAATAAGTTTTTATAGGTTGACTTTTGACGCCTTAGTTTGGAGGGAATATATGGCCAAAAGAAAGATATCGAAAAAGGAAAGAGAAAGAATTGACCGAATTCTTCAGGCTTTAAATAGAGAATATGGTGTAGAACTTAAGGTTTATTTGAATCATGAAACACCTTGGCAACTCCTGATAGCTACGATACTAAGTGCCCAATGTACCGATGATCGGGTAAATATTGTTACCAAGGATCTCTTTCAGAAGTATAAATCTCTAGAGGATTTTGCCAATGCGGACCAGGAGGAATTGGAGAAGGATATCCATTCTACTGGTTTCTATAAGAATAAAGCACGAAACATCATTGCCTGTGCAAAGCGTTTGATTCTGGAGTATCATGGAGAAGTTCCCAAAGATATTGAGGATTTAACTTCCTTAGCAGGGGTGGGAAGAAAGACAGCAAATGTAATTCGTGGAAATATCTATCATGAACCGAGTATTGTTGTTGATACCCATGTAAAGCGTATTTCAAAAAGGCTTGGATTTACCAAAGAAGAAGATCCAGTAAAAGTTGAATTTGATCTAATGGATGTATTGCCAAAGGAACAATGGATTCTTTATAATATTCAGATTATAACTCATGGGAGAAGCGTTTGTACTGCTAGAAATCCAAAATGCGATGCCTGCTTTTTAAGGCAGGATTGCCCATATGCTAGTGGATCACAGAAATTGAAAAAATAATAAAAAATCCTTGAATGAATCAGGAAAATGTCATAGAATTAACTTCAAACTGATATCATATCTGATAGCAGCAAGAAGTTAGTAATCTATAAATTCTATGAATGAAAGAACAATTCAATTATCCGTATAGGATAGGCATTTGAGGAAACAATAAACATCTAAGAATCTTTTATACGTTTTAATTCATTTATTAAATCTTCCTTACGTAATGTCTTCACTAGAGGGATAAAGTCAATTAATGAATTGATTTTATCCGGGGTGTTTTGATCTTTATAAATCGTGGCTAGCAACTTATAGGTTTTACTAACATCCGTAAAACAGGAAATGGCGTACTCCAGTACTAAGATGGCTTCCTCCAGATTGCCGTGGGCATATAAACGCTCGCCCCACTTATGCAGCATACTGACAAGCTTGGTGTAATTATTATCATATTCCGATAGAAGCTTAATATTAGCGGCGCCATACTTAAATTTTAGTTCTGTATTGGTCATACCTGTAAGGTTTAAGATCTTTTTATTGGAAAGATCATAAATAATATCACGATAGGAATTGATCGTGGGATCCTCGTGATCGTCCATAGGAAGGCGTTCCAAGGAGACCGTGATATAGTCCAAATTCGAGATATTTACCCTACGGGTTTGGTTGGATTGGATCTCTCTATGCCAAAAGCTTTCCATACTTTGCTTATTGATCTTATTTGATTTTCTAATTTGATATTGAAGCCATATGGCAAATAATAGGGTAAGTATAATTATGGCCAGACCCATGTCAACACAACCTTTCCAAAGGATTTAAAGATATTTTTATGATAAGAGGTGAATACAAAATGAATTTTCATAACAAAAAAACAAAAAAAATAATATCAACTGCAATTATTATAATTATCATTTTATCCATGACCTTACCCATGTTGATGAGTGCACTAAGTTAATATACATAATAATGGATAAAAAGTCAATAAACGAAAGAATGTCTTGAATAATCTATTGTTTATGATACAATAGGGAGAAATCATAAAATACAGCAGATATCATTAAGACAGAATTCGTCTATCTTAATTGAATTTAAGGATAAGGAGGATGAAGAATGAGTAGGATATGGAAAGTATTACCGGCAATATTCCTTTTATCAATATGCTTTGTATTTCTGGGGAATACAGCTTATGCATCTGCTGAAGATAAAGATAGTACAATATACAACGGTATATTTATAGATGAAGTAAATGTTAGCGGAATGACCAAGGAGGAAGCGGCCAAAGCCGTTGAAGAGTTTGTTGAAACTTTACGTCAGAAAGAAGTAGCAATTACTGTAGGTGATCAGGTGGCGGCAACCACCTTAGGGAAATTAGGTTACACTTACGAATTAAATGATGTTATTGAACAGGCTTATGCGATTGGTAGATCTGGTAATTTAATTAAGCGCTATAAGGAAATTAAAGATATCGAGCAGGGTACCAAAGTATTTACAATTAATTTTAAGTTGGATGATTCGAAATTAGAGAATTTTATCTCAAAGGAAGTGGGTGCCTTTAATGTTGCGCCGGAGAATGCTTCCGTATCTAGAAAAAATGGAAAGATGATCTATACAGATCATAAAGTAGGAAGTAAGGTGAATGTAGATACCACAGCAGAGCATGTCAAGAATATGGTTCTGGATGGTAATTGGGATAGATCCAACATATCGCTGGCAGCGAATATGGATGAAGTAATGCCCGAATATACAAGGGAAGACGTTGAAAAGGTCGATACCATTCTGGGTAGCTTTACGACGGAATATGCCAGCTCAGCGGAAGGAAGAGCAGCTAATCTAGCAAATGGTGCTAAATTAATCAATAATACCATAGTCTACCCTGGGGAAATATTTTCAGGTTATGAGCATCTAGCACCTTTTACTCCTGAGAACGGATATTACTCTGCAGGAGCATATGCCCAGGGAAAGGTTATCGATAGTATAGGTGGAGGAGCTTGCCAGGTAACGACTACTTTATATAACGCAGTATTATTTGCGGAATTAGAAGTCGTAGAAAGAGCTCCGCATTCCATGACGATTAGTTATGCAGATCTGGCTAGAGATGCAGCCATTGCTGGAACTTATAAAGATCTAAAATTTATGAACAGCACAGATGCACCAATCTTAATCGAAGCTTACACACAGGGAAGAAAGATTACTTTTAATATCTGGGGTAATGAAACCAGGGATACTAAGAATCGTAGAGTTGAATATGTTACCGTAGTATTGGATGAGACGCCTCCACCGGCAGACGTTGTTACTGAAGATCCTACAAAGCCGATCACTTATCGTAAAGTAACACAATCTGCTCATACCGGTTATAAAGCAGAACTATATAAAGTGGTATATGAAAATGGAGTGGAAGTTAGCAGAACTTTAGTAAATAGAAGTTCCTATATGCCGGCACCAAGATATGTCACCATAGGTACTAAGGTGGTTGAGGAAGGGCCAGAGGATGATAGCTCCAAGACCGAAGGTAAGAACGACAGTAATAAGAAGCCCAAAAACCAGGCAGATAACCAGGAAGACGAACAAGAAGAACCAGAAAACCTTGCAAATCCTGATGAACAGATGCAAGCAGATGTCTTCTGGGATTCCATTTGGGATGATGATGGTTATGAAGACGAGTAATTGGGTAGGGTAAACGTTTGGAGAAAAAGATGAAACTTGGAAAAATACCGGAAGCAATATTAAAGAGGACTGTACTCAATCAAATAAAACATCGACGGGAAGAAGTATTAGTAGGCCCCGCTATTGGGGAAGACTGTAGTGTATTGGCAATTGAAGAGGATGAAGCAATTATCCTTTCTACGGATCCGATCACAGGAACGGTTCATGATATTGGTAGGTTGGCGGTTCATATCACCGCCAACGATATTGCCTCCTCTGGTGCCGAAGTAATTGGTATTATGCTTTCTGTCCTCTTACCGGAAGGAACGGTGGAGGCAGAACTTAGGGATATGATGCAGGACATCGAAGGTGTCTGTGACCAGTTAAATATTGAGATTATTGGTGGGCATACAGAGGTAACAAAAGCAGTTAATCAGCCTATTGTAACAGTTACCGGAGTTGGAAAAATCAAACGATCAGAAGTTATAAAAACCGCAGGAGCTTTGCCAGGTCAAGAAATCGTTATGACAAAGTGGGCAGGTTTAGAAGGAACAGCAATTATTGCAACTGCTAAGGAACAAGAGTTATTAACCCGTTATAGTAGCAGTTTTATTGATAAAGCCAAAGTGCTAATGGATTATATATCCGTAGTACCAGAATCAAAAATTGCGAGGGAGTTTGGTGTTACATCAATGCACGATGTTACCGAGGGAGGAATATTTGGCGCCCTTTGGGAAATTGGAACTGCTTCAAAGGTAGGCTTGGAAGTTGACCTTAAGAAGATTCTATTAAAACAGGAAACTGTTGAAATCTGTGAATTCTATGACATCAATCCCTATATGCTGATATCCAGCGGTTCCATGCTTATTGTTACAGATCGGGCGAATCAATTGGTGGAATGCTTGCAAGAAGCAGGGATTACAGCAGCCGTCATCGGCCATATTACAGATGGAAATGATCGAATTATTAAGAATGGAGAGGAACGCCGATTCTTGGAACCACCAAAAAGTGATGAGCTATACAAAGTAATGTAAAGGAGAGGGTCGTAGGATGATGAAAGAAAAGATTTTAGCAGCCATTGATAAGAATAGTAAAGTGCCAGCAGCGGATTTGGCGATTATGCTAGGAACTACAGAGGAAGAGATTATTTCAGCGGTTAAAGAGATGGAGGAGGAGGCTATCATTTGCGGTTATCCTACTCTAATTAATTGGGATAAAGTCCAATGTGAAAGAGTAACTGCACTTATTGAGGTTAAAGTAACACCTCAAAGGGGATTGGGTTTTGATAAAATCGCAGAAAGAATTTATAAATTTGATGAAGTACAATCAGTTTATCTAATGTCCGGAGGTTTTGACTTAACTGTAATAATTTCTGGTAGAAGCATGAAGGAAGTAGCATCCTTTGTATCAGAAAAATTGGCTCCGATGGAAGCCATTCTTAGCACAGCAACCCATTTTGTATTAAAAAAATATAAAGAGCATGGACTTCCATTAATCCAAAAAAGTCAAGATGAAAGGATGTTGATTTCCCCTTGAGAAACCCATTATCAAAAACTGTTGTAAATATACCGCCCTCAGGCATCCGTAAGTTTTTTGATATTGTTAGTGAAATGAAGGATGCGATCTCACTAGGCGTTGGTGAGCCGGATTTTGATACTCCATGGCACATAAGAGAAGAAGGGATTTATTCTCTGGAAAAAGGGAAAACCTTCTACACATCAAATGCAGGCTTGAAGGAATTAAAGATAGAGATATGTAATTACTTAAAGCGTCGATATGACTTAGATTATCATTATGATAAGGAGACGATGGTCACGGTTGGTGGTAGTGAGGCAATTGACATTGCCCTACGGGCCATGCTTGACCCAGGAGATGAAGTATTAATCCCCCAGCCCAGTTATGTTTCCTATTACCCCTGTACGGTTCTGGCAGGTGGTACTCCGGTAGTGATTAAACTGAAAGAGGAAGATGAATTTAAGCTGACCAAAGAGCAATTATTAGCATCAATAACTGAGAAAACCAAAATATTAATTCTTCCATTTCCTAATAATCCTACGGGGGCCATTATGGATTATCATGACCTTAAAGAGATTGCTGATCTTATCATAGAGAAGGATTTGTTCGTTATATCGGATGAAATCTATTCCGAGTTAACCTATGGGCAAAAACATGTATCGATTGCTTCTTTCCCTGGTTTAAAAGAAAGAACGATTGTAATTAATGGTTTCTCCAAATCCTATGCTATGACTGGTTGGAGGTTAGGATATGCTGTTGGTCCAGCCCAAATTATCGAACAGATGTTAAAAATTCATCAGTTCGCTATTATGTGTGCACCGACCAATAGCCAGTATGCCGGAGTTGAAGCATTGAAACATGGAGATCCTGATGTGGAAATGATGCGAGATGCTTATGATAATCGGAGAAGATATTTGGTACATGCACTGAGGAATATGGGCTTGGAATGCTTTGAACCTTTTGGGGCCTTTTATGTTTTCCCCAGTATAAAAGGCTTGGGGATGACCTCAGAGGAATTTGCAACAAAGCTGTTAATGGAGGAGAAGGTAGCAGTTGTCCCCGGTACAGCTTTTGGTGAATGTGGCGAAGGATTTCTTCGAATATCCTACGCTTATTCCATAGAAAACCTAAAGATTGCACTCGAAAGAATTGAAAAATTTGTCCGTAAATATAAGAATTAGTATATTTATGACTTATATTTATAGAAACACTTGAATTCAATAGTATCTTTGTGATAAAATTTATACAAGATACGTAGGAGGAAAACAAATGGCATCTTTGAATGTGGAACATATTAACCCATTTTTAATGGCATCGACAAAAATACTAAAAGAAATGTGCTTTATTGATACAAAATTAGGGAGACCCTATATTAAGAATCCTAATTTTCTAGAAAACACCTTAGTTATTTTTATTGGGTTTACCGGTGAAATGAAAGGCCAAGTAATGATTGCTTTTGACAATGAGGTGGCTTGTGATATTGCCTCTAAAATGATGATGATGCCGGTAACAGAGATGAATGAAATCTCAAAAAGTGCCATAGGTGAGTTGGGTAATATGATTATGGGTAATACAGCAACAATATTTTCAACGAAGGGAATTGCCATTGATATAACTCCACCTACCATAGGGAATGGTACAATGTCCTTTTCCACTAGTTTTGCGCAGAATATCGTTGTTCCTTTGGAATATGAGGAAAATAAGAAAATAGAAATCAATATAGCGATAAAAGGTGATTAATATCACCTTTTTTCTATCTTAGATTTAATAATTTATTGAGATGATTAGAAGGGATTTACTATGAATATTGTACTACTAGAGCCGGAGATACCTCAGAATACTGGCAATATAGGAAGAACCTGTGTCGCTACAGGAACAAAGTTACACTTAATTGAACCAATGGGTTTTCGATTAAATGAGAAACAAATTAAGCGAGCTGGTTTGGATTATTGGGAAGATCTTGATATTACGGTTTATGATAATTATCAGGATTTTTTAGATAAGAACCCTGGAGCCAAAATCTATATGGCGACAACGAAAGCACAAAAGTGCTACACGGATGTAAAGTATGAACCAGATTGCTTTATTATGTTTGGAAAGGAGAGCGCAGGAATCCCGGAGGACCTACTCCTTAAGAATAAGGAGAATACCATAAGGATTCCCATGGTAGGAGATATCCGTTCGCTTAACCTAGGTAATTCCGTCGCTATCATATTATATGAAGCCCTAAGGCAGAATAACTTCTCATCTATGAATCTGCAGGGACATCTTCATTATCATAGTTGGAATGAAGTATAATTATGAAGCAATTATTCTGCAGATTTTTTTAGGGAGAATACAAATTCTGTTCCAACACCTTCTGTACTGACTACATTTATATTTTCATTATGGGCTTGGATGATTTCTTTCGTAATGGAGAGACCCAAGCCTGTTCCTTTTTTATCCTTACCACGTGAGGTATCTGTCTTGTAGAAACGATCCCAAATCTTCTTAATCGAGTCTTTGGGGATACCAATGCCATAATCCTTAACGGATATAAATATCTTATCTCCCCGTTCTTCGGTCGCCACCTTAATTTTTGAATTTGCATAACTGAATTTGATTGCGTTGTCAATCAAATTGTATAAAACTTGTTGGATCTTGCCCATATCCGCATCGACATAGGTTTCACTAGAGGAAAACACTAAATTCAGAGTAATTTTCTTATTGCGGCATGCACCTTCAAAGCTTTCCGCTGTCTTTTTAATAATCTGATTGATATCAAAGGAAACAATATCAAGAAATGCTCCATGATTCTCAAAACTATTTAACTCTAAAAGACTGGAGGTTAACTTCGTAAGACGCTCCGTCTCAAAGAGAATGATGTTCAAATACTTATCCTGCATTTCATGAGGAATGGTTCCATCCAGGATGGCTTCTGCATAGCCCTTAATGGATGTGAGGGGAGAGCGGAAATCATGGGAGATATTTGCAACGAACTTCTTTTGGTAATCATCAAGCTTACTTAACTCTCCAGCCATATAGGAGAGGGCCGCTCCCAGATCTTGGTATTCACTCAAACCTTTTAATACTAAGGCATAATTATAATTACCTGAGCTATACTCCATGGCTGCCTTCCGAAGATTCTTTAAGGGAATGGCAGTTATATAAAAAATATAGAGGAAAATAATAAATAGCAGGGGTAAAAAGATCAGGTAGCAGAGATTTATAGCATCCAAATAGTAGGCATTTGCCTCTGCTGTGATCCCCCTTTGAGAAGTATGCAATACGATATATCCTCGGATTTGGTAATCATAGGATACCGGATGAATAAAACTCATCATTGGCTCCGGGAAGATACCAACAAAATAGGTATTTTCAACAAGAGTACCTTCTTCCAGGAAGGATGGATCTAAATCGTTCAGATTTTGATTGGTTGCATTTCCTGCATAGGAGGAATCCACAATAATGGTCCCATCCGGATTAACAATCCAGACACGAATCCCTAAAAATGTATCTATCGATCGCAGTTGATTTGTTAATAGATCAAGGGTCATTTTGGAATGATAAAAGTTCTCCAGATATTCGGAAGATATTAAGTTTGCTTCTTTATACAGCTGCTCAATCTTACTCTTACGGAGTCTGGTTTCGAGTAGCTTCATACCATATGTATTTAGAAGCACGAATATTAGAATTCCTGCCAATAGAAAACATATGATAAGCCTTGACCATATGGTCTTTTTCATTCAAACCAACCCTTCCCTATTTTTTTGTTGTTTTTACCTCAAATTTATAACCGATTCCCCATACGGTTGCAAGGCCCCATGCACTATGATCCTTAATTTTTTCACGTAATCTTTTAATATGAACATCAACGGTTCGAGTATCACCATAGTATTCATAACCCCAGATGTGATCCAATAGTTGTTCTCTTGTGAATACTTGGTTGGGATTTGAGGCAAGGAAGTATAAAAGCTCCAGTTCTTTCGGAGGCATTTCAATATTTTCCCCATAGTATTGCACAGAATAATTTGTCAGGTTAATGAGTAGATCGGGGTAGGATACATATTCCCCAGTGGGAGCTGGTGCTGTTTCTTGCTGTATTTCTACTGGATGAAATCTTCTGAGAACAGCCCTGACTCTAGCGACTAGTTCTTTTGAATCAAATGGTTTTATAACATAATCATCGGCACCAAGCTCTAGCCCTAAGACCTTATCAAATACCTCCCCTTTAGCAGAGAGCATAATGATGGGTGTCTTTGAATTTCTCCGAATCTGTCTGCAAACTTCATATCAATCGATTCCGGGAAGCATAAGATCCAGCAGAACAAGATCTGGCTTATAATTGGTAAACTGACGGATTGCTTCTTCACCATCATGAACGATACAGGTATCAAAGCATTCTTTCGTTAGATAGAGGGAAATGAGTTCTGCAATATTCACATCGTCATCAACGATTAAAATTTTCAGTTTTGCCTTCATGGGTAGCTCCTTTCTTATTACATTTGAGAAACTTTCAATAGTGTCAATTTATATACAACATATACAGTTTCTGAGCGAAGTTTGCGTGAAAACACGCCACGGAGCGAAGAAATTAGTATATGTTGTATATAAATTATGGTATCAGCAATATTGATATCAATCGCTTATTTAAATTCAACTATGGTTACACCATGGTCGCCTTCTCCAAAACCACCGATTCGATAGGATTTCACATATTTTACCTTCTTTAGATGTTTGTGCACAGCATTTTTTAAGGCGCCGGTTCCTCTTCCGTGGATAATGGTAACTTGCGCTAGATTCGCCAAGTATGCATCATCAATATATTTATCCAGTTCAAAAAGAGCTTCGTCTACTGTCATACCGATCAAGTTGATCTCAGGGTGAATGGTAGCGGATTTTGTCATTTTAATTTTACCACTCTGTGTTTTATTTGATTTAGGAGTAGTACTTACTTCTTCTTCGACAAGTTCCAAATCCTTGATATTAACTTGGGAGTTCAAGATACCCATTTGAACGTAGAGGTCGCCTTTGGCATTGGGCAGTGTCTTAACAGTACCTTTTAATCCAAGGCTAATGACGTTGACGGTATCTCCAATCTTTAATTCCTTAATTGCCTTTCTAGGCTTTTTCTTGCGATTTCTTTCAAAGGGCGATTCGCTGGTACTAATCCGTTCGCGGAGAGCATTACGCTCTTTCTCCATATCTTTGATGTTTCCACCTTCCTGAAGCCATTTATTATATTTCTTAATACTCTCGTCTGCAAACTCCTTTGCTTCCTGTAGGATAGAGGCAGCCTGTTCCTTTGCCTCCTTTAGCAACCGTTCGCGATTGGAGTCCAAGGTCTCATTCTTCTTGGCCAGATTCTTCTTAAGCCGCTCAATCTCTTCTTTGTATTTTATAATTTCGGCCTGCTCTTTTTCTATCGTAATCCGGCTAGCCTCTAGATCACTGATGAGGTCTTCAAAACTTCGATCTTGATGTCCGATTCTTTGCTTCGCATCGTCAATAATATAGTCCGGAAGACCGAGCTTTTTGGAAATAGCAAAAGCATTACTCTTTCCAGGGATTCCGATTAATAGGCGATAGGTAGGGCGCAGTGTTTCTACATCAAATTCACAGGATGCATTACTCACCCCTTCGGTGGAAAGGGCATAAATCTTCAGCTCGCTATAATGGGTGGTAGCAAGGGTCCGGATCTGTCTCTTATGGAGGTGGGACAGAATGGACATAGCAAGTGCTGCACCCTCGGTAGGATCTGTTCCAGCGCCTAATTCATCAAAAAGAACTAAGGAATTGGAATCGGCCTTGTCAAGGATGGATACGATTTTGGTCATATGTGAGGAAAAGGTACTAAGGCTTTGCTCGATACTTTGTTCATCCCCAATATCTGCATATACTTCCTGGAAAACTGCCAGCTGTGATCCATCAAAAGCTGGTATATGAAGGCCGGCCTGTCCCATTAGGGTAAGAAGGCCTACAGTCTTTAAAGTAACTGTCTTACCACCGGTATTGGGACCGGTAATGATAAGCATACTAAAATCCTTTCCTAGCATTACATCAATCGGTACAACCTTTTTTGGATCAATTAAAGGATGGCGACCTTTTTTTATATGAATCATTCCTTTTTGATTAAAAACGGGTTCAGAGCCCTTCATTAATTTTGATAAGGATGCTCGGGCAAATATAAAATCCAGCTCAGCTAGAGTTTTAAAATCATAATCCAGTTCCTCAATAAACTGGGCAGCCTGATTACTAAGATCTGCTAGAACCTTTTCAATTTCCTCCTGCTCCTTGATGGCAAGTTCCCTTAATTCATTATTTAATCGTACGATTGCCATAGGCTCAACAAATAAGGTGGACCCAGTGGAAGATTGATCATGGATCATGCCGGGAAAAGAATTTTTGTATTCTGCACGAATCGGTAGGCAGTAACGTCCATTACGCATGGTTATGATATTTTCCTGTAGCATAGTTCTGGAGGAATTTAAAATCTGGTTGAGTTCATTATGAATCCGATCATTCGTGATACGGATGGTACGGCGGACATTCTTTAGAGTGGGACTGGCATCATCTGCAATTTCTTCTTCAGAAAGGATACAACGTTTTATTTCGTTATTCAGCGGAGTAAGAGGCTCTAGACCAGCAAAAAATTCAGTCAGAGAATCCTCTGTTTGTTCCTCTCCATCCTTACCAGTATAACCACCAAAAGCTTTTACCCTCAGGACAGCATCCAGATCCGAGCTAATGCGGAGTAGTTCGACCGCGCTCAAGGAAGAGCCAACCTTAAGCCGCATAATAGAAGGCCGTATATCATGGATGCCATTGAAGGATAAGCTCCCTTTTCTCATAATACGACTTAGGGCATCCGTTGTTTGTTTCTGCATCTTTATAATATGGTTAAGATCTGAGGCAGGAAGCAGGCGAGAACAAAGCTCCCGGCCATAGCTGGAACCTGCAAGATCAGATAGTTTATCAATAATTTTATTAAATTCCAAAGTTCTTATCGCTTTTTCATTCATCATCAATCAAGCCTTTCTTGATACAGGTGTTTAATTATCTTTAATCGCAGATTAACAACTGCTCATATTCTTGCACATTATCTATTTTACCTTATCTTGTAAAGAATTAAAACACATAAATTATGATAAAAAGGTGAAAAGCTAATTTCATGTGGTAAAGACAATTTTTCTATGGTATGATTAGTAAGTCTTAGATCTTTGTGTTTATTACCATAAAATAACAAATGGGATTTTTTGTTTACAAATCATTCACAATACGTTCATAAGTGGCTGATAAAATAGGACTTATAGTCTATATTTCTGGAAATCGGTTAATTATATTGAGCTTTTGTAAGGAGAAAAACATGTCTGAGCATAATAAAGACAATCATAATTTCGAGTTTATAAAAGAGCAGGTAATCGTAAAAAAACATAAGAAAATTAAAAAATGGCTATTACCTTTCCTTATGACCATAATTATGGCCATTTTATTTGGAATAATTGCAGCAGTAACCTTTTGTATAGCGGAACCAAAATTGTATCGATTTTTACATAAAGATCAAAAAGAAAAAACACCGATTACATTTCCAACCACTTATCCTGATGAAACTGAGGAAGAGACAAAGGTTGAAGCAAAAGAAGAGAGTTCAGATAATACTCAGGATGATCTAGATCCAGGGAATGGACAAGTCGAGGAAGGAATGCAGGAACCAGAGCAGGTTATAGTAGAACAATCGATCGATGCGGATATTGAAGATTATAAGAGTATGTATGATGATATTAAATCGATTGCATACAATAGCGGTAAATCGATTGTTAAGCTATGTAGTATCATCAATGAAAAGGACTGGTTTGGCAATCCGGTAGAGAGAGAGATTAAAACAACTGGTTTAGTCATTGGTAATAATAGCAGGGAATTATTGATTTTAGTAAGTTTTGATAGAGTTGAAGATGCCAGCAGTATTAAGATTCTATTTTCGGAAACGATAACTGCTAGTGCATTATTACAGGATTATGAAAGAGAGCTCAATCTGGCAATTATTGCAGTCAGTCTAGAAGATATTCCGGAGATATATCTTAATAGTATAAAAAATGCTACCTTAGGAGAATCCTACAGCATAACCATAGGAAGTCCTGTTATTGCCTTGGGAAGTCCCAACGGTCATCCAGGTTCCATTGATGTAGGCATTGTTACGAGTCGAGGAAGTTCAATTAGTATAACGGATAATCGGCTTGACTTATTTAATACAGATATTACGGATAATGCAAAGAGTGATGGCGTGATCATAAATCTGAACGGTGAAGTGATTGGTATTATTACCCGTACTCTTAAGGATGACCTTAATAAGGAATTAAGTACAGCCATTGGAATCAGTAAAGTGAAAGCGATCATTCAGCGGATGGCAAATCAGGAGCCAAGAGTTTATTTTGGTGTTATTTCAAACGATATGACTGAGGTCGCAAAGCTCGAGTATAAGGTTGAAAATGGAATCTATGTGGATGTCGTAAAGGCAAATTCGCCAGCCTTTAAGTCGGGTATTAAGAACGGTGACATTATAATTGAAGTGAATGGGCAGCCTGTGGTAAGCACGAATCGTTTTTATAATATTATTTCCGAATATCAACCGGGTCAGTTAATAGATGTTAAAATAAAACGAACCTCATCGTCAACAGAAAAAGAATTGAATCTATCTGTTACCTTAGAAGCAAAAGTAGAGGAAGAATAATTCTTATTCGAGCAGGTATAAGAAAAAGATAATATAAATTTTATTGTTATCTTATATAATCTTAAGATAGAGGATAAATTATATTAGGAAAAGATCGTTGGACGGCTGTCAATAAGGAAACTTATTTTGGCAGCAGTCCTTTTTGTTAAATTAATATATTATGCTTTATATATCCCATTTGCTAGGGTATAATATAAAGGATTAAGTTGAATTAGTCCCATGGGGAATAGAAAGGTTTAGTGAAAAATGAGATATATTCAAGATTTAAGAGAAAATGACTATATAAAAAACGAGATTTATTTATGTAAACATAAGCAGCTACTAACCGGAAAAAGTGGGAAAAGTTATATTTCCATGATTCTTCAAGATAAAACTGGTACGGTGGATGCTAAGGTATGGGACTTAAACAGTGAAATTGGTCAGTATGAAGCAATGGACTTCGTACATATAGATGCACGGGTAACCACTTATCAGGATCAGCTTCAATTAAATGTTAGCCGAATCTATAAAGCGCAGGAGGGAGAGTATTATCCGGAAGACTACTTCCCTATGACCAGTAAGGATATTGAAGAGATGTATCAGGAGTTGAAGGGGTTTATCGCTTCTATAAAAGAGTTAAATCTTAAAAGTTTGCTAGAACATTTCTTCCTTCATAATAAAGATTTTATTAAACAATTTAAGAGTCATTCTGCGGCTAAAAGTGTTCATCATGGCTTTGTAGGAGGTTTATTGGAGCATACGCTGAGCGTAACAAAGCTGTGTCAGTTTTTTGCCGATCATCACCCAATTATCAATCGGGATTTGCTGATTTCAGCGGCTCTTTTCCATGATATCGGCAAGATGCAGGAGCTATCGAGCTTTCCGGGTAATGATTATACCAATGACGGGCAGCTTCTTGGGCATATTTTTATCGGTGCCAATGAGGTTAGCCATGTAATTAGACAGATGAATAAATTTCCGGAAAGCCTGGAAAAAGAGCTTATCCATTGTATATTAGCCCATCATGGGGAGCTGGAATATGGGTCACCGAAAAAGCCTGCAACCGTAGAAGCCCTAGCTCTTCATTTGGCAGATAATGCAGATGCTAAACTTCAGACTATGACAGAAATTTTAAATACCGGAGATCCTAAGACGGAATGGATGGGTTACCAGAGGCTCTTTGAATCGAATATTATGCGTAGTTCGAAAGTTAAATCATAAATAAGCATAAGGTACGATAACATATGCGACCTTATCCTTTGTTGCTTTAGAAATGGTGGTTAAGAAATAGATGGAAGCAGTAGTAAAAAAGAATGATCTTATTGAAATATTGATTGAAGATATCGGTTCCAACGGTGAGGGTATTGGTAAGTATCAAGGCTATACTCTATTTGTCAAAGATACCACCGTAGGAGACCGAGCGCTGGTAAAGGTTATGAAAACCGGTAAGACCTATGGTTTTGCTAGATTGATCGAAATCAAGGAGTCCTCCCCATATCGCGTTCAGCCAAGATGTCCAATTGCGGCCCAATGTGGTGGTTGCCAGTTGCAACATATGAATTATGAAAGGCAATTGGAATATAAGGAAGATAAGGTAAGAAATTGCTTGACCCGGATTGGTGGTTTTCAAGAGTTTCATATGGAGCCGATCTGTGGTATGGAGGAACCTTACTATTATCGTAATAAGTCCCAATTTCCTGTAGGAAAAAAGAAGGATGGTGGGGTGTCAATTGGATTCTATGCTGGGCGAACTCATTCTATTATTGATACACAGCATTGCTATATTGGGGCAAAGGTTAATGTTGAGATACTAAAATTTATGCGAGGTTTTATCGAGCAATATCAAATTGAACCTTACGATGAGGGAACCCACCAAGGACAACTCCGACATATCCTGACTAGGGTAGGATATAAGACAGGTGAAGTTATGGTTTGCCTCATCATTAACGGTAGAAAATTTCCTCATCAGGAAGAATTGATCCAGGGACTTTGTGAAATATCTGGTATGAAAAGTATCTGTCTTAATATAAATCAAGCAAAAACCAATGTAATACTGGGAGAAGAGATCATTCCCCTTTGGGGCGAATCCTATATTACTGATTATATCGGGGATATTGCCTATCGGATATCACCGCAATCCTTCTACCAGGTTAATCCGATTCAGACGAAGAAATTATATGATATTGCACTGGAATATGCGGAACTCCATGGTGATGAAGTGGTTTGGGATTTATACTGCGGCATTGGTACCATTTCCTTATTCCTTGCCCAGAAGGCAAAGAAAGTCTACGGTGTAGAGATTATTCCGCAGGCTATAGAGGATGCCAAAACCAATGCTAGGATCAATGGAATAGAGAATGCGGAATTCTTTGTAGGGGCAGCAGAGGAAGTTCTTCCTCGAATGTATAGGGAAATGAATGCCCGTGGAGATGTAATCGTCGTGGATCCTCCAAGAAAGGGTTGTGACCAAAGTTTGCTGGATACCATATTAAAGATGGCTCCTAAAAGGGTAGTATATGTATCCTGTGATCCCGCAACCTTAGCGAGGGATTTAAAGTATCTATGTGCTAAGGATTATGAACTGAAGAAAGTGCGTGCTGTAGATCAATTTGGACACAGTGTCCATGTGGAGACGGT
>JAAYQP010000173.1 GCA_012519195.1 Clostridiales bacterium
GCTCTTGTCTTTTGATAATATATTAAAAATTTTTCGTCGTTAACAAAAATTAGATTTTTTAATCTATTAAGTAATTTCAAGTTAACCTCCATAGCCCGAGGCCACAACCACCCATTAAGCGATAGATGATACAGTTGTCCCGAATCTGCCGACCACAGTGGCCAGAAGGCATTACCTCTTGGAATCCTAACCTAATTCTTCCTCCCCCCTACTGTCGAAAATGCAGAATAACCCCATATAAATATACCGGCAGCACGGCCGCAAGAATTATTACAATCCAGGCTGGGTAGGCACCACCTATATTGTGTATTAACTCTACTATTGTGGAGCCGGAGCTAGGAGGCACCATGCCCCACAAGAAGAACACGGCTAGCAATCTTAGCAATCTTGATCTTATACTTGGATCTCGCCATAATCCATACAGAAGTACCACTGTCCAAAAGGATACTAAGAAAAAAGCTATGAAAGGATACATGTTTTGACTCCATTCTGCCGGCTTGAACAAGTGTATGAGCCAGAACCATCAACCAGCGTTTGTACAATTTGCCTTATCACTTACGACAAACTAGCAAGTATACGTTACGGCAATACCTGAAATAAATAAGCTTAACCCAATAACAAAAACGATTCTCTAATAGTAATATGCTTACTCTCCTGGTGATCTACAATTGATACTTCCATTTACATCAAGACCTCTTTTATTAATCCAACGCAGATTTATTCATACCAAATATTATAGAATTCTGCCGGTGATAATAAAGGTGCATTGGGATTGCGGAACCACACATACGAATCCTCATAACTATTTATATCTGAGCAACTGCCTCCGAAAACTCTTTAATCTTTTGTTCAACTGCTGTGGCTATCTCTTTCTCATAGTAATCAATAGCTTCGTTAACATCATAAAGTGCACTTTCATCTATATCAACGTAATTCATTGCACTTTTCAGATCTTTAATGTACTCATTTACTGCTCCATTTAAATTTTTATAACAGTATTTAGTTATAATTTTGGACCTTCCAAACATGCCTTCTTCATAATGTTCCATTTCGTCGGTGTCTATATACATGCTATATGAATCCAAGGAACTATAGGAATTACTTCTAAACTCTGCCATTATGCCAGATGAAGTACTTCTGGTTTCAAATTCCTTAAGACGGGCATCTATAGAACCTCTGATGAATTTATTGCTGTTACCCGGATAAACGTCAAACGTAATGAATTCCTCAGATAGCAGTATCTTGCCATTTGTCAAAGCTTTTGCTTCAGTTGCGATTTCCTTCAGGATATCCATGTATTTCTTGTTTATCTTATAATAAAAACTGCTTTCATTTGCTTCAAACGTATAAAATTGTTTTAATTTATCGTTCTTATATTGTACAAATACACTTAAAATAAATGCCCTATACTGAGAATATGCAATTCTGTTAAACTCATCAAGCGCAGCTTTTTCAGCTTTATTTTCACTGGAATACTTATAATCATAATCTCCTTTTGGTTCATTAAAATCTATAAAATAATTATTTGCGTTAAATCCTATATCACCTTTTGTTACGATAGGAACAACTACTTCATTTAATCTTCTCTTTAAGAGACTTTCTAATTCTTTCAATGCCCTTTTGCCAGAAGATCTGACATTTCCCACTTCGATAATAGATAAAGCCCCTACTGGACATATATCAATGATATTCTGTGCTTCCTTTAGAAAATCATCAGAAATATATCCTATATCAGATGGTATTGCTTTGCCATCAGCCGTTTCAATTAACAAATCTGTCATCAGAGCACATTGGCCGCACGCATTACATGTTTTTGAAACCTTAAATATTTTCATAAAAGATCATTCTCCACTTATAGATTTTTTAATTTTTCTAAATAGTCATTGCCGGTTTGCAGAGCTGTTAAAGATTCCTGTGTTATTTCTCCATTATGATCCAATAATGGTACATCAATTATTTTTTTAATTGCATCAGCAAAATTGATACAAGTCATTATCTTTTGGCGTTCGTCAAGATTATACATGTTTCTGTGAATCCCATTCTTTTCAATAATTTCGCTACTAGTTTTTATTGAACGCGAAAATAGCAAATTCATTTTTGCTAAAAGCTTAGCAAGTCTATTTCCTCTCTCAACTATAGCTTCCAACGCAACGACAAAAGTTTCAGCCTGCGAATAAACAACATTAGATAATTTCATCTCACTGTTTGCCATTGCCAATTTACGTTTGGAATCGTCTACCATAGCCCCGCCGATACCTTTTAACAAATAGCTTACCACGATCTCTTTATCCGTCATCGGGGAGATCGCTTTATTGGCCATATGCCTAAGTTGTTCATATTTAACCGGAGCCAGTACATTTTGACTTAATTCCAAAATTCCATCACCAGGGATAAAATTAATTTTTATTATCTTTTCGTATAATTCTAAAAACTCAGCCATAGATGTAGAAAGAATAGCCCTTTTTCTATTCGCCACCTTTGTTAAACTATTATTGGCTTCATTTTGTTTATTACGTACTAACTGTTCAGCTGCAGCACGTTTTTCAAATGCTCTAGCGTATTTTTTTTGCGTTTGCTCATCGATTTTCATCGACTCATTTGTTTTCGCAAGTGTATATACTAGGCCGCCCAACATTGATCCTACAAATAAACTCATATGATTCCCCCTTTATAGAGTTAAAACTGAATCCGCATTGTCAAAGAATGTATTAAATTCTTGAATTGTTTCAAATTTAGCTCTCTCATTAAAAATGCAGAGTATCGTATTAAGTCCATTAGATATACCATCAACATCATTTTCGATTGCTGAAGCAAAGATTTGTTCAAATCCAGAATCAAATGCATTATCCCATCTATCATACTTTTGAGTTATAATTTGCTGTAAATATTTTCTTTGTTTTTCCATTTCAACTAATGCTTCGCTTACAATGCAACTAATCTGCTGTTCCTTCTCCTCATTTAGCTTTTGGCATTGTCTATATTCAAGTATCGATTTGCTTATCTGGGCTACTACTATTGAACCGATCACTGCCCCGGCCGGACCTCCTACCGCCATTCCTAAACTGTATGCAAAAGCCCCTACTCCGTTCATTAATATTTCTGTCAAGCATTCTTCGCCAGAGATATCATCATTTATAAATCTAATTGCTGAATTACTGACCATAATAATTGTTGAAATTTGAACTATAGGTACATCTTTCTGCAATATCTTTGCAAATTTAGGATTCTTGCATATTTTTGCTATATCTGAAACAGCACCTTTTACTAAATCTAAACCAGCAGCACTAACGAAGCTCCCACCTGCATCATGTCCAATGTCTTTAAGCGCATTATCTAAATCCTTTTTCCCTGCGGCCACAAGAGTTAAGTTGTTAATACTTGAAATAGTGAGAGTCATTAATCCAGCGTCAGTGCCTCTATTTAGCGTACTACCCGTTTTACCGCCAACTGTGTCAGTAAATGTTTTAAGATCCTTTTTGTTTACTTTGGACATCTTCCCAACTTTTTCTGAAACCCTAGTAACAGCTATATCCCCTGAAATGCCAATTTTTGCCGATATTTCTTTTTGTATCATATTGTACGTAGTAGTAAGACTTTCCGGGTTGCCATTTTTCAACTGTCTATATAAGTATTCATGATTACTCATATTTGACTTAGATTTATTGAGCGCTTCAGCAGTAACAGCCAAATTAAAGTCAGAGTTTGCAATTCTCTTTAACTGTTCTTTACTTATATTACCACTATACTGTTTTTTCAACTGGTCAACTGGAACAACATGGTCAATAGTTGCAGTTTTTTTAGTTGTGAAGTGACGCGGTTGCACCACTGAAGCATTCTTACCTTTTGCAGAATAAAACAGCTTCTCTCCAGTGTATTCATCCATTGTTGTTCTTTTTCCATTAAAGACACGATTTTTGTAGCTGTCTTTATTTGCATTTCTTTTATTGTAATCATCAATATCTTGACGAGTTATATCATTATTCATTCCATATCCCCCCAATTATTCCCATAACTAAAGTGCTGTTGTGTATATATTCGCCATCTCACCAATCGTTCGTTTTATATCCTGGCGAAATTGTTCTGGTTTCAACACTTCCAAATGCTGAGCTTGGCTTAAAAACCACATTTTTATGCCCTCTCCATACACCTCCGCTTCTAGTATGGTTTTATTGCCGTCTTGCCCTATAATTCGGGCTGTGGGCAAACGGTCTAAGATGGCCTCTAAGGAACTCCCCCAGAAGGCGAACTTGATTCTTAGCAGTTCTCCACCATACATGAACTGAATTCGTTTTCTAAATCCTCCTTCTTGAAAACGCTCCGTGTAGGGTACCGAAAAGTGTTGCCCAGATTCAAGAAAATTCTGTATCCTGTCAATTCGATATATGGCCGGACTTTCATACTGCCCATTATGTATTTGTGCAATAAGATAGAAATAGAATTCAGAAAAGATTAACCCCAGGGGCTCTAATTCCCAATCGTGAATAGTTCCATCCATACGGCAGTATGTAATCCTGATAATATTCTGTTCCTGTATGTTTAAATTTAAATGCCATAATAAACTAAGCAGATATTTTCCATGTTGTGGCCCTATATAGTGGTAGCTTTCATTTAGGATAGCCTTTTTAAGGCAACTTCGTTGGCTTGGGTCAATATGCAATAGTAGTTTATTCAGGATCTGGTTCATCTCATCTATATTAAATGCTCTGCTATCTAGCAGTATCTTAGCCAACGCTAAAGCTTCTTCTTCGGTGAAAAAATAGTCTTCCTGTTTAATCAAACGATAACTACAGCTTCGATGGTCATAATGTATGGCATTGTTACCCCATACTGGGTTACCTTCATAAAGAAACGCTCGCAGTTCATTTATATCTCGTTGTATGGTCTTTTCATCCACAGAAAAATACCCACTCAGTTCTTTTTTTACTATGCTGTTTCCTCTGATGAGTTTGTGAAACATATACAATAATCTATAGGACTTATTAAATTTCATAATTATTCACCTAATTGCTATTATATGTACAATTTTGTATATATTTTCTTGTTTAATGTATCTCTTTCCTTCTTGCCGTTGAAGTCAAAGCAGATTTTTTTAATATTTGGAGATATTGACACTTTTATAATTACTATGGGCTTGCAAAATTAGTACTATAATTATGCATTATTCAATAAGACATATATTGTCCATCTCTTTAAAGTTTAAAACTAATTTCCAAGCGATGTGTCTGCATCTTTACTTATAATCTCAAAAACTCGAAAATAAGGCTGACCATACATATTGTATTTTACCGGTCCTATAGTAGTCGTATAGATATCTCCTTCTTTCTTAGCCAATATGTAATTTGTATTTATCCAATTAAATTCCTGTTCCGTATCATGCCCCAGATAATCCAAAAGGCATATAGTCTTAAAAAACTCATTTGCTATTTGATCAATTTGTGACGGATCAACTTCGTTTTCCACACTCAACCCATCTATCGTCAATTCAAACCAAATAACTTCTCCCGATGAATTCTCGTAAATATCGCATATTAACATTACACCAGATGCAGGATCTTTATACTTACCTAAATTCAGATATAGCGTTTCTCCTTTACTTGAGCCCGTAAAGGACAAGTTCCATTTATTTTTTAATAGAGTTGTAATATCACTTTCCATTAATCCTACAATAGTTGCTTGTTCAAGTGAGATAATCGATTGATTAGAGTCAGATGAAACCGTACTTGTTGTATCTTGAAGTTGATCGATATTTAAAATGCCATATAATAGCACTATAAATATCACAGACCAAATCAACCACCAGCGGGAATTCTTTTGCTTATTCGCCATTTGGTCATGGCGTTGGGGTGCTTTTTGTTCTTTTTGAGGATTGATGCTAGTGTTGGTTGTTTGCGATAAGTTATCTATGTCATTGGAGCTTTTTGTAGAGATATAAGCTGATAATGTTTGTGCCTCATCTGCTTGAATCTTTGATATGACCAACTTTTTGGAAGATAAGTATATTTCTATTTTGCCAAATACTAGGCCGGTTGAACACTTTATCGAAGATATTTTATTAAAAGGAATATCTTAAACTTTTAAAGATATTAACTTCTTGTTGATCAACAACAACCTTTTGCTGGTTGCAACCAATATACCATTGCCTTTGTTAAAATGCCCTCTAATTATTTTCTCCACTATTTCGTCTTCCTGCAATATTGTAGGCAATACTGCTAGTTCGCTGCTAATTAACCACTTTGTAGTTGGATCCATACTGTTGATAAGGCTGTCGACATCCTTTCTTTTATTCAAGATTCTCACCCCCGCTTCTAACCATTACATGGGAAACATTCACTCCGCTATGTAAAACTTACCTACCGAAATATCATATTAAATTCTGATAAAGCTTATACAATTTCAACGGCTTACCTGCTATTCTGGATTCTATCTCTTTTAGTACGTATTATCTTCAAACTGTTTATTGTGTGCTATAGCTAGGTTATATGCGTTCGTAGCAGAGTATATTGAATTAGCCAAACAACATATGGCAAAGAATGTTGCCTGTAGATACTCACCATAAATAATGCTACTAATCACTATTAACAATAAAATAGTGTGGACGATAAAAAACCAGCCTGCAGCCCATGATTTACCGTTGTAAATTTGCCCTAATCCTGGCATTAGGAAGGACAATACTGCTGCTATTCCTTGATGGTTCTCTAATTCCATATTACCACTCCCTCAAACTTTGGCCTTCTTGAATCGGAACAACTGCATCCAAGAATTGCTATGCAGAGTAAACTGGGCTCAATTTAAGCTCCGTATACCCTCTTGCACCTTCTAAACCGCCTTCCCCTGTATATCTCTCAAGCAAGCCCGGCACACTTTTTTATCTCTAAATTGTTGGACATTCTCCATACTGCCGCAGAATATACAGCCAGGAGAATACTTCTTTAATATGATCATATCTTCAGCAACAAATATCTCTAAGGGATCTTTTTCAACTATATTGAGTGTTTTTCTCAGTTCCATGGGAATTACGATTCTCCCTAGTTCGTCCACCCTCCTGACCACTCCTGTTGATTTCATATAAAACCCTCTTTCTTGCTATAATATATATAATTATACATGATTTTCCATATATATGGTAGGTTATGGGTATTTTCTGCAGGGAGGTATCTACAGGTGGGCCAAACCGGGGAACTTGCTGATATGCAAATTGTTGCTTAAGAATTAACTATTAAGTTTACCACGCTATTTCTTCTGGATATTCAATGTTCTTGAGGTTAATACGATCTTCATCACATCCATAATCTTTCGCAGCTTTACTTACTACTTGTTTGATTTCCAGATGTTCAGCATCGCAGTTATACTCTGCAATGCGTTTGGCTATTCTACTTATATTTTTTAACTGCTGTTCTTTGTTTATGTTTAAATACGTATTGGCCTACAATATCTTGGATATTAATTGAATCATTCTTCATTAGTTTCAGCCAGCGTGAAAATTTTGTTGAGCTAAACAATTCCCGTATACAGCCACTAAAATATTATTTTGATTTCAGCACTCTCCCCCGTTCCATAGATTATCCAATAAAATCTCTCCAACCTTCATAAATCATGACCATAGCCAGGGTATCTAATTCGCAGTATTTTAATAAGGCTTTGCTTAATTCAGTACGTTCATATTCGGACATTTCTTCAAACTGCAGCTGGGCATATGCTGTCAGTGCGGCTCCGCCGTCTTTTAGTTCATCATTGTCACTCAATAGTTCCATGGTTATATCCGGCATATCCTCAAATAGCTTAGGCAGTAACCGGTATGGATCAATCACCTTGCCGTCTTGGTATTCAATCCATTTCCAATCTTTATAATTCAAACTGATGATACCGCCATCAGCACCATATATGGGCTTGGAATACTTATCCTGCAAATATTTCGAACTATTTAGTATAGCCGGCAAAACACGTTTAATGGAATTGGAGCCTCCCATAGCTGGATCATAGTAGTATCTTTTAACCAACTCCCACATATCCACCATACTGCGGGGACCTTTCCTCTTATCGTCGCGTGATTCAGTGATTGTGCGTATAAAGCTGCATAGTACTTCCCTATCAGGTATGTCATCGGGATCTACCAATAATTGATGGTAAATCATGTTCAAATAGGTATTTTCATGGGCAGCGTAACGGAATATGCTTCCCTGATCCTGTTCTAACTCTTTCTTTAGTGCTCTTACAAAATCATAGTTTGGGAACACACCTGGTTCTGCATTAAGGTACTGCCCAAAGTGTTTGATACTCCCGTCCTGATACAATATATGATGAGAATATTGAAAAGCTATTCCTTCATAGGGATACCTTCCCTTATTGAAGGGGATTGCAGCCATAGCGGTTTCAAAATCAATAAAATGAAGGGGATAAACCCATTTGTCCATTTCTCTACGCAAATTTTCTTTGTCAATCCAAAACGTTTTGTCATTGGCCTGGGCTTTTTCAATCTGCAGCCATTGCCTCTCACTGCTTGATAGCCCTGGCTTGCCGTCGCTTTTCGGGGAAATATCGCCTATACGCAGGTCCGTCATCTTTATTATGCCTTCGTTTATATATTGGTTCTTTTTCCTAAAATTCCATATATCTAAAACACTTGGTTCTAGAAAGCCAGGATCATCCCAACCCAGGCTCTCTTTCCAGCACTCATGATATCCGGATTTTAAACCGGCTTTGATTTCCTGTTCAGTAGCTTTAAATTCGCAATTACTACAGGTAAGCGAAGGAGAAGAAGCAATTCTCACATCACTGAAATAACAATCGGCCATCTTAACTACAAATTCGTCAAAATACAATGCCCCAAAGACACTTTCCATTTTTGTGCTATATATAATATCACAGTAATCATCAACATTAACTCGGCATAAAATCGGGTTGTCCAGTTCTTCCGGTAAAAGGGGTTTCCCAACCAATACGTATTTCCTGCCTGTTTTATCTTTTTTGATTCTGAATTTCTGATTCAGTTTATCTGTGGGACAAAGTGCGGTTTTGTCGGCCATCATAAGATATGCTGATATGTAATAATCCGGATAGGCGCACTCTACCACATATTTTTGAAAGGCAACATCATAAAGGTAAGACTGCCATGAGGATTTGATTGAACCTTTTTTCGTTAAGAAGGAATCATCATTTAAATCGTAAGACTTCGCTTTGACCTCCACCAACTCAATATGATTACCTTGCTTAAATAAAATATCGGCCCGTATAAAGAGGTTTTCATACCTGAATGCAGCTTCATAAATAATTACTTGTTCTTTTTTTAACAGTTCGCTAGTTTGTTTGATAGCATCATTATCATTTAAGGTCTTTATTTCAACGCCGCCAGGAAAATATTGCTTGGCCAGTTCACCGACCTGAAAACCTCCATCTGCCAGGGCCATCAGAAAAGTATCTTCAATCTTTTGGTTAGCATAGTCTGCTTTGCCATCATAGTACAGTTTAGTTGGACATTCCAAGGCCAGTTTGAATCTGGATTTGCTCAGGTATCTTGGTTTAATGCTGAATACCCCCTCTCCCCTTAGCATTAACTAATTATCCGTATTCACATTTCTGTACGAATTACTTACATATTGAATTTTACTGGTATTACAGTAGTGGTAAGATATCTCCTTATTTCTGATACAATGTTATTGTGTTGCCTTCGTTGATGTGTTATATATAAATCAAGAGTTGCTAGGGATTGACCTGCCCCAATAGCGGCTAACAAGAATTTCTCGTTAGTAGAGCCGACATCCGTTACAGGATATTCGGCTCTATTTCTGTCCTGGCATCGTTCGCATACATAACTGTGAATGGAGATTGTCAACACTTTTCGATTTAAATCTGCTAAGAGACTGTTCTTAATTGGCCTTGCTGTCACTGTTTAATTTATTAATGTAAAACCCGTACTCAAACCGAGCTGGCCGTATTAATTAATGGACTTTTTACCAAACAAATTGTTATATCTAATGTTTATGACTTCTTTGGATACTCGAAAGACCTTCTCCAACTGATTAATACTGGAAGACTTATGATTATCCATCCACGGCATAGGCATCAGCAACTCCTCAGCAAATATGTCGGCTTCTCGGTCCAATATATATCTTTCAGAATCAGTTAGGATGTCTTTGTGCATAGTGTCAGAAGTATATAAATGGCAGTGTCCCAATACGATGTTTCCTAGCATGTGGGCTATACACCAGCGATCAAGGGCCTCACGCCCGGAGATCGAGATTACGATATGATAGACTGAACAATGTAGAAACACAAAGGAATCTTCAAGCCCATCGGTATAATGGTAATGGATTTGGACGTCCAAATGGTCACAAATCTGTTCAAGATTTGTAGGGGGACGGGTGACCCCAGCTTCTTTGAGAATCATTCGAGCTTTTGCTCTTGCGTAGTCTTTTCTAATTACCGCTGGCCTCACTTTATGGATGCCGACAGCCTTCACCCCCTTATCGATGGTTTACATCTACTTTGGGATAATTATTCAGTATAAGATTAAGATTTTGTCAAAGTATGTACTAATTCCCGGATTAATTCTCTTTCTTTATCAGTCATACTCGCATACGAACGCCTTATCATGAGGATGTCATTTGAAATTTCATCGGTTGTACCTTCTAAATGCCTGAAGTCGTCCCTAGCTCCTATTAGGAAGTCTGCGCTCACGTTTAATATCGTACATATTTGGGCCAATATGCTCAAAGAAGGAAAACTCTTACCGTTGCAATAAGAGTTCACGGTTCGGTCGGATATACCTAGCTTCATTGCAAGCTGTTTCTGTTTCATTTTCCTTTCAGCCAACACCATTCTTAACCTTGGCGGGAATACTGACATACAATCCACTCCTTTGATATCTAATATTGTACATCAAAGAGTCTTTAAATAAGGCACAAAACACTGGAAAACCTGATACCAAGTGCTTTGTTTAGGAGGAGATTGGTGGAATTAGCCTCACATGATTACAACAATACAACGCCTAGTAATTACATCTTAGATTTATGGTTTTTATTTGTCAACTCCATGTTTCTTGGTTATAATACATTTATAAGAAAATATTAAGGAGTGGATCAAATGATAACAAATGAACTCCAAAGAGAGTTTGAAGAATATCTCGCCGAGGCCTTAATTGATATTGATAGTCTTTATGACACTAGAGCTGCAAGAGACCTACTTGATGTGCTGGTCACCTGTAAAAATGCCAAAGAATTTTTTCAGATTTTAAGCGTACTGAGTATAGCTAGTGACGCCCTCCAATTTCAAACCGTTAACATTGCCTTTAGGGCAGTCGGCCTAACTGAGCTTGCATGGATACTGGATGATCCCCAGAAAATGCAGGATTATTGCCGTGCGATTGTGAGCAAGAAGAAATGGTAGGAAATAAATACTGATTGTCGTTATGAATACAATAACTGATTAAGGTGCTCCTCGTTGCTTGTGAATCTCATGCTAAACAGCATATTCAAAGCTTATCTGCTATGACGGTTCCTTACAAAACTATCCAGATACCGCTTTGTCTCAGCCGCCTTTCTATCCAGCCGATATGCATAAAATGTCTGTCCTGATAGTAAAAGTCACGGCTTTTTTCATGCGGGTAGCAATTAAGCATGGGTTGCCAGGGTATACTTTTATTCTTTTCTAAATAAAGGTCATGATTAGCTCCATCAGTTACTATAATCGCTCTCTGATTTAATTTTTCTACGATCTTAGGGAAAAGCTCTTTCCCCATCCACATCTGCCCGCTTCCGCCTTCTCCATAGCTATCACCACGATAGAAGAACACTGATATGTTTTTTACTGAGTCGAAGGCTTCAAGGTTATCGCAGTGATGGCGAAATATCTCAACTGAGCGGCTGTTTCCGCCAATGGTATATTCCCATGTTTCTTGAAAGCGTTTTTCCTCATTGGCTGGATACCTAACGAAATATTGACTTCCGCGACTCTGTTCCTGGCTAGGTTCGCTGTTTACTCTTCGCTTGATATCAATGTCTATCCAATTTAACCTGGTTCGATTTTCTCTTTGTATAAGTGGCAGTGGTGGGACTCTATCAAAGTCAACAAAGTGAAATTCTGTTACCGAATCGATAAACATTTGTATCGGTTCAAAAGAATCACGACCACAGCTGGGATAAAAAAGAGCTCCTGGAGTTAGATTGAAAGCTAAGGGTGATACTTGCTTTCGGCTAATACTGTTAGCGTAATAAGCCCTATTGCGATTCTGCCGGTTTTCATTTAAGTTATGCTGATGTCGTACTCTTAAACCATCATTATTATCGGTCATACAATTCCTCCCTTAATCAATTAATTGACTTCCGCTTTTTCCTGGTTCCGAAGAGCAGCCAAATAAGCATATATTCCATTCTTAAACAATGCATCATCTTCTATTTCAAACAACCAGGCCAGTGCTGGTGGAA
>JAAYQP010000174.1 GCA_012519195.1 Clostridiales bacterium
ACAACCGGCATAGGAAATGTCTTTACTTTTGGTTAAAATGGTAACTTCGTAGCCACGGTTTTCGCGCTTTAGCTTAGCGGCAACTTTTGTACCAGCAGCTACGCCACCAATAATAAGAACCTTCATAAACATAACCATCCCTTTCATCAGAAGTTAAAGTGTGGAAAATTATTATTTTTCTTGCTATATACATCTTTGTTTATAATTTAACAACCTTTCCTATATTAATATATCACTTGTTAAATCATTAATAAAATGATATTATCTTATAATAATCATAGGTAAAACCTATCAATAAAATAAATCAATGAAACTGTGGAAGGGATATAGCTAATTTTAGCTAATTTAATAACACATAGAGAGGAGATAGTATGACAATTCGTCACTTGAAAATTTTTATAGAAGTAGTCGATAGCGGTAAGATGAGTTCTGCAGCGACGAAACTTTATATTTCTCAACCGACCGTCAGTCAAGCAATTAAAGAGCTTGAGGAACATTATGGTTGTCTTCTATTTGAGCGTCTTTCCAAGAAACTATTTTTAACAGAAAAGGGGAAAAGACTTCTTTCCTTTGCAAGAAGCGTAGTAAAACAATTCGAAGACTTAGAAGAAATGATGCTAAAAGATAATTTTGTCGAAAAAATTAGAATAGGCGCAACCAATACGGTTGGTAATTGCATTCTTGGTGAAGTTATAAAAAAATTCCAGGAAATCAATCCTTTTATCGAATTATACTCCTATGTAAGTAATACGAAGGAGATCGAAGATAAATTGCTAAAATCAGAATTGGATATCGGAATCGTAGAAGGAAATGTGAAAAGTCCAGATTTGATTTCTATTCCTGAAGTAAATGACTTCTTGGTTCTTATCTGCAGTACAATGCATCCCTTTTCTAAAAAGAAAACAATTAAATTGGAAGAACTTAAAAATGAAAGTTTTGCTATGCGGGAACAGGGCAGCGGTACAAGAGAGCTTTTTGAAAGAGATATGTTAGAGAAGGGATTGCCCATAAAGATAGCTTGTGAGGCAAGTAGCTCAGATACGATAAAAAAAGCAGTTATTGACAATCAATGTTTAGCAGTTATTTCGATACGATTAGTTGAAGAGGAAATTAAAAGTGGCAAAATACATGTCATTCGGAATATGGATCCTGACTGGGATCGATATTTTAGTATTGTATACCATAAAAACAAGGTAGTAACTAGTGAAATGGAGAGCCTTATTGAAGTAATTAAAAATTATAAACATGTAGATATTCTTGAGGGAGTAACCACAGGAAAAATAATTCATTAATTCAAAATATGAAATGTATTTATGAAAGGATTGATTAAAGTTGATTGAAATTATAGCAATGACACCAAAGGATGCAAGTTGCATCGAAGCTTGTGGAGCGGATCGGATCGAACTTGTTAGTGCATTTTCCGAGGGTGGATTGACACCGAGCTACGGTATTATTGAAAGGGTTGTAAAGACAGTTAAAATCCCTGTAAATGTAATGATCAGGCCCCATTCGAAATCTTTTTCTTATACCCAAGAAGAAATCGAAGCAATGAAAAAAGATATTAAGATTGCTAAAGAATTAGGAGCTAATGGTGTGGTATTTGGTGTATTGGATGTTTCTGGCAAAATTTGCGAGGACACTATTCAGAAATTGTTAGAATCCTGTAAGGGGCTTGATGTTACCTTTCATCGAGCGATCGATGAAGTGTCCGATTTAGTTGAGGGAATAAAAATACTTAAAAAATATCCGCAGATCAAAACCATTCTGTATCAGGAGGAAAAGGAAATATCATAGATAATATCCCAATAATTAAAGAAATGATAAAAGCTGCTGGGCATATCGATGTTATGGTTGGGGGCGGTTTGAACCAGGAAAATATAAAAAATATCATGGAACAGACAGAAGCCACTCAGTATCACTTTGGAACAGCGGTTCGCCATAATAAATCCTTCAATGGTGAAATCGATCCGGCGAAACTGATATCTCTGATTGAAATGATGAAAGTAAGTAAATAAAAATTAATCCTGAATTATTCACGGTGATATAGAAAGTATAGTTTCACTCACCTAAATTCCTTAGCAGTTCATTTTTCGATATTAGTAAAATATTTACACTTAAAAAAGGGTATAAAATCCCTG
>JAAYQP010000175.1 GCA_012519195.1 Clostridiales bacterium
ATATTCATCATATTACCGTTACCCATCGGATACCAAGGATCGTTGATGGAATCTTGTGCAAATGCCACATTGATACCATTTTCCAAGAACTCTTTTACTCTTGTCAAACCACGGCGTTTTGGATAACGGCCATTTAAACTGACGAGCCTGATTTACATATACTCTGTTAGCAATTTTAATACCCCTATCCAATCCTTTTACCTCATCAATTTTATAAGGTAGATCAAAGGCATCTTCTATCGCTTCTAATATTTTGTCATTTTTCCTACTTTCCAGATTCATTCTGCTGTTCCCATTCAGGTTCCATAAGCGTAGGGATAAATATATCTTCGTTTTTTCCGTAGCTTCTTTTATAAAAGACAAGATATGATCGATATATGCTTCTTTCTCTTTAAATTCTTTATTCCCACTAAGGCTATGAACGGAAAAATTAATTTGCCGCACGGCCGGTTTTGACAAGAGGATATCTTTTACCTTGTTAATCAGTGTTCCATTTGTAGTAATATTCACTTTAAAACCTTTTTCATAGCTAATATCTAACAGCTTATCTAATTCGGGGTGAAGTAGGGGTTCACCTTTCACATGTAAATAGATGTATTCGGTATGTGGTTTTATCTGATCTAAAATATCACTAAACATTTCCCTACTCATAAATTCTGGCTTTCGATTTGTCTGTGGACAAAAATCACATTTTAGATTACATTGATTCGTTATTTCTACATAAACTTTTTTAAATTTTTTCATAATGATCTCCTGGTAAACTCTAATCGAGTTTCTCTATAACATGATGTCGTTTGATACATTGTATCCTCGTGTAACTAGTCCATTAGGTATTCTATTTTCATCCATGTGAGGTCGCGGATCCTTCCGATTGTAATTTGGAGGTATCCCTAATTTGATATTAGAAAACTTAATAGGAAGTCCCGCAATCTATACTTCCACATAGATAAATCTCCCTCACTCCAAAAGAAATATATAGATATTTTAGCATTGTCCATAAAGTAAAGTCCATAAGGAATATACGTAAGGGTTAAACTATTTTACAATCTTATAATGGACCCTTGCCGTTAAGGAATATATGATAATATAGAATACTACGAAAACAAAACAGCAATTGTAATGACAATACAAATTGCAAATAAGGTCGTATCGGTAAGGATCCTATAGTCAATTGATAATATTATGTATTTTAAGCAATTTAATTGTACTGGTGTAAATCTGATAATGTTATCAATTAATACTATATCTTTGACGGTATGCCAATTAATGTAAATAGTACGCAATATACTTTTGACATTATGCAATATATATGTTACATTAATGGTGTGATGGAGGTATAATATGAAAAACAAGCGTATGAAAATAGCCCGTCTGGAATGTGATATGAAACAAGAAGATTTGGCTAAAATAGTTGGTGTAACAAGGCAAACAATTGGTTTGATTGAGTCAGGCGATTATAATCCAAGTTTAAAACTTTGTATAGCTATTTGTAAAGCACTTGGTAAAACATTAAATGATTTATTTTGGGAGGAATAACAATGAAAAATATGATTAACCAAGACGAACGTATCCTTTCTCTAAGGAGGAAAATCCAGAGCGATGCTTATCAAATCTTAATATACGGTTTGCTTGCTTCAATCTTGATTCAGCAATTTATTTTAAAAGCTCCTTTTTCTCAATTTGCTGTTGAATTTATCTGTTTAATCCTTATGGGAATTTATATGACCATCCGTCATCTCACCGCTGGTATTGATCTCTGGAATTTCAAAGAACGCACCAACAAAAAAATTATAATCAATGGATTAACATCTAGTATTATTTCTGTTACTTTAATAGCAGTTTTGGCAGGAGAAAGAAATCTTAAAAACCTGGTTATCCTATTTTTGATCATCACGATGATTAACTTTATCGCTAACTATACATTTCAGTATCTAAATAAGAAAAGGCAAAGGCAGATCGACGATAAATTAAGTTCTGATGATATGGATGAATAAAAGGAAGTTGTAGGGCAGTAAAATTAATACAGATCTCTCTGATATCCTACTCCCCCACAACTACCTCATAACTTTATAACTTACCACAACACTTTTTAAATTTCTTTCCGCTACCGCAAGGACATGGATCATTTGGATAGACTTTCTTCGTAATCCTCGTCATCCTTCCATTCATTCCATTTTCAAAAGATAAAGATGAAATCTCCGTTGCTGTAGTATCCAAATCGACGTTCATCCCCATCTGAACTAGCTGTTCTTGTCCTTCGGTCAGCAATCTGGCCGCGTGTGAACTTCCAGGATCCACGCATTCTTTTACAGTGATACCAACCATTTGTGCAACCTTTTCAAAGTTAGGCATAAACTTTTTCTCAATATACCTACGCGCCCTCTTTAATTGACTAGTGTATACAACTGGCTTACTCGTTTTAACTTTGATTTCACTGTTTATCGAAAAAACAACAATGGGGATAAAGACTTCAAAAGGCAAACTCATTTTTTCTTGCAATGCTTTAACATGTGCAAAATTTTGTTTAAGTGGATTACGAAATGAATATTTCTTTCCATACATATTCTTTGTCCATTGATCAGCATACTCACTACCCGTAATCCAACCTTTATAATTGGATAAACTCCATTAATATGTTTCCATTAACATATACCTTTTTTAATACTCACTTTCCATTTTCTTAACTGTTTCATAAATCCTTTTATTTACTGGCACATCGATCTTATGTTTGTTCGCCAAAGCAATAACCTTAGAAAGTCATCACAAATTCATGCCTACGATATCTTTCAATATAGGTAAAACATCATGTTCAAACCATGGATTTTTTTTCAACCATCCAAGATTTAATGGAGAAGGATGAACCAATGGAAAATATTCCGGTAAATACTTGCGGAAATTTCTCACTGTTTCAGTTAAGTTTTTCTCACGCCGTTTATTTAAATAGTATTCCTGTGCATAGTTTCCTATTAAAATTATGGTCTCGACATTAGGCATACCCTCTAATAATCGTGGATGCCATTTTTCTGCAAAGCCTTTTCTAGGTGGGGCATCACCGTTTTTCGCTTTTCCAGGATAGTAGAAATCCATAGGCAAATGAGCGATACGATTCGTGCTATAAAACACTTCACGGGATATCCCCAACCAATCTCTCAATCGATCACCACTTAAATCATTCCAGAACAAACGGGTTGCTTCTGCTTTACGCCCGGGTGCTTGTCCAACGATAACAATACGAGCGTCTACAGAAGCTTTGAATAAGGGTGGGATCCCCTTTTTTGTATAGGATTCGTTCATTGGATCAGCCATTATTTCTTCTTTGATCTTTTCGAATATCATCATAATTCACATCCGTTTTTTATACTACTATATTGTTCGTCAATCTATATCACAATATGATAGGCATTACCCTAATATACCGAAGCATAATATCTTACTCTTTCTAATTCTTTTGGAAAGGCTTTTATTACTGCTCGTAGATCTTCATTTGATACACCAAGTATTTTGGCTACTTTATTATTTATTTCATGATTCGGATTCATCCCTAACAACCTTTCACAACATTCCGAACTTATAACATCGGCTAGATATATAAGTTGAACTTCTTCTATATTATCATTTGGTACAAATGGAGTATGATGAAACTCTACAATATTCGTAATATCTTCTCGTATATTCCATTTTCTGCATAGCCATGCACCGATCTCAGCGTGGGATAAACCACCTAGAACAATACGCTCTGCAACTAATTGATGTACTCCATTTAATACTTTCGCTGTTACCTCATCGATAAGAGTTGGAAGACATGTATCCAAAACGATCGTACCTATATCATGGATAAGACCATACGAAAATAGTTTATATTTGTCACCCTTTTTTAATTGTGACGCTAATAAACAACTTGCTACCGAGGTTCCCATTACATGTTTCCAGTAATTTTTCATATGGAAAGTTCTACCACTCTTTTTGATGCTATTAGGAAAAAGTTGCAGCGTTATAAAGAATATCAATAAGTTTTGTATTGTCTGCATTCCCAGATATACAATAGCCTCTTTAATGGTTTTTATTTCTTTACTTAATTGAAAATATCCCGAATTAAGATTTTTTAACATTAAGGAGTTTAACTCACTTGACTTTGATACTTTATCAATGAGTAGATCGATATCAACATCAATCGGATTCTTAAGAATATTAAGGATTTGGCTTATATCTTCCGGCAATTCAGGTAAATACGGTGACTCCTCAATCATCTCAAAAATTCTTTCTTTTTCCATAGGTTCCCTCCTACATTCTCCTACTTTATCTTAATTAGTAATCACTTAGTTTCGAATTCCCATTCTTCATAAGATTCTCTAAGGATTTCTCTATCTTTGGTAACCACCATTTCAGATATCCAGCCTTTGTTGGATGAATACCATCATTCATATAAAGATTACGTTGTTTTTCCGAAATATTGTTTAACTCATTATCATTCCATAAATCGATTACTCCACAATCCCACTTTTCCTGTATCTTCAATAATAAAGCTACCATATTTCCATATGCCTCATTATCAAACTTTGTACCCGTATAGAAAATAACTGGGCACTTCCATGTATCCATTGCGTAGGAAATGATATATTCGATGGAACCGGCAATCGTCGATGTATCAAACTCATTACGATGAAAGCTATCACTAAGGGTCCCCAGTGGGAATCCCTTTGAAGCATCGTTTGTGGATAGCTGACACACAAATGCATCTGCCTTGATACTTGTGTCGATTTTTTTCATTCTTGGTATATAAGAAGTTTCATCCATTGTAACTAGGGTAGTTCCACTTATAGCTTCTTTCACGGCTACCACACCGTCCTTATGTTCAAGATAATCAACAAAAGATTCTCCACAGGAACCAGAACCCTCTGTAACGGAACTCCCTAGAAAAATAATAATCTTTCCGTCCAAGATACCTCCCCTTGTTTTCTCTACCGATGTAACTGCATATTCCGATCTATTACCTAGTATTTCAAACATTTCCTTTATCCCCTCTTTTGCTTAGATTTATTTCCCTACGTTTCTTTAGAAACACTTACCTATCCTTAAGGTTTGCAGCCTTAGAACAGCTGTTTTTCAAAACATTCAATTGCCTTATCTTGCCAATGTTTATTAGCATAAAACTTAAACCCTAAGGAAATCCAATATTTTTTAGCAATCGTATTATCCTTCAATATACCAATACGAACCTTTTTGAAGTTTTGTTCTATTAATTTCTCCTCAAATAAATTATATGCTATTTTACCATATCCCTTAGAATGAAACTCTCCATGAATCATGAGTAAACCGATCCAGGGACAATCATCATTTGGATTATTTTTTAGAAAATCAATAATTCCAATATACTTATTTTCTAAAAGGATAAGATAGCTTTCCGTCTCTTGGTTAAGAAACTCATTTCTAACATCCTCGATAGTTCTTAAGGGATTTCCATTTTCAAGAGTATTATATTGCGAATTTGAGTTAAGTATATCTAGTGTAACATCTAATAAATCTTCTGTAATAGGTTGAAACATCATTAAGTTAGCTCTCCTTCATTTTTCCCAGTACTCGTTTCTGCACCAATTAATCCACCCAAAAGCGTATCATTTATGGTGGCAGATCTGCTAATGTTTTATTCCATTATACTATTAAAAGGTAATAATTGAAATCATTATATTACATGTAATAGTAGAGATACATCATTTTTTGTTGAAATTTTTCCATTCGGATTTGGATCTTAAATCAATATAATTGATTTTCTGAGAATACCCTCCACCCCTTATCCGGTGATAGACCTATGGTCCAAGTTCCATTCCCTTGTCTCCATTGATAAGTCCCAAAATACTAACTAATATTGATCTATTCTATTTATACTTTCTCATTAATGGTCATTTCTGCATTATGAAGAATTTTACTAAGTAAATTTGCTGCCTGTTCTGTCTCTTCAAATGAAAATCCTGCAAAAAGTTTATCCAGTAGTTGCTTTCCAATATTATCTTTTGATGCAAAGTAGCTTAGCTCAAAATATATTTTGGAAATTTACTTTTTCTAAATCTGAAATATGGTTGACTAAAAACTTTAAGACATGAACACAGGCAAGTGATTCGTCTTTCGTCATTTCTTTTATATATTGGGGTAGTTTCCATAACTCCATTTCTATATTATCAATCTCTTGATGATCAATAAATAGTTTTATTATTTTTGAATAATTTCTCCACTTTTCTGTATATTCTAAGGAAGATTTATAAGCTTCATTCCAATTATTATCCGTAATATATTGCTCTATTTCATCGTTAAGCTTACCTAAATCATCGGATACCCTATTAAGATATCTTAATGAAAAAGTAATGCCAATTATCATAATAAATAATAATATAAATGATACAACTACATTTTTCATGAGTATTATTTACCCTCTTCCTTTAGGTGATAGACAAATTTCCCCTTTGAATCTAATATAGCATAAAAAACCTGATCTGCAGATGAAATATTCTCCTTGTTTAACTGGCTATAAAGCCAGGATTTATCTTTATTAATGATTTTTAAATTTTTATTATTTATTTTGCCATCAAGAATCAAGTTAACAGGCAACATATCTTGGCTATATTTAATATTTAAGTCCTTTCTAGTGGCTGGTTCCAATTCACTTTTTGGAATTATCGATATTTGGCCACCCGTTTCCAAGATCGCATATTCTATATCTTCAAGATTGTAATAATTTTTTAATCGTAATTCTTCCAATAAATCATTAAGATTAAGTCTGTTACTTTTCATTTCTTTAACATTGATTTTTCCTTTTTCTATTAATATGCTAGGCTTTCCGCAAAAAATAATTCTGGCAGTTTCGCTTTTAAGCTGCAATATGGATAGTAATACCTGTAAAACTAATAAGGTTATTATGGGAATTATTCCATGAAATAATGGTATACTTGTATTTTGCATAGGCATTGCTGCTAGTTCGGAAATCATAAGAGCAATTACAAGCTCAAAGGGTTGCAGTTGACCAATTTGTCTTTTTCCCATGATTCGCATAATAAACACCACAACAAAATATAAAACTATAGATCTAACTAATACTATGAACATTAAATCGCTCCCTAAATTAATTTTGACATTCATAATTATTATTTGTTTAATATTGCTAATTATACAAAAAGTCACTAGGTGCATATAGCCTTCCTAGTGACTAAAAGAGTGCTTATTAGTTGGTGTGTACAATCACAGTTTTTCCTGTGCAAGAAATGTGCCAGTCCGTAAGATCTCCTTCCAGAAGGATTATTTCTGCTTCATTTTCCGTAAAACGAACGGATCCTAAAATTCCAGGGAGACATAGTGGCAGGATCAAATCATCCCTAAACGGGGTAAATGACAAGGTACGTTTATCACGATCCACAACAAGTCCCAACATGGCGTTTAGCGTGCTCCAACTGGACATGGGACGGGTGTAATGGTGGCCGCATTCCCAGTGATCCCAGAAATAGCCTAAGCGCATTTGATTTTTATGGACCGTGGAAATCACCTTATCCGCAATCTCCGGCAGTCCAACCGAAATCGCCAATGCGGAAAACAAGTAACTGATTCCAGTCCAGACGGCATCCGCTTGACAGTTGTGATAGGTATGGAGTGTCGTGGGTGTACCTTCGGGACAAGTAGCATTGATCAATCCGTTCTCTGGATCAAAGTTGTGGTTATATATTGTGCGGACTACATCCCGAACCCGACGATCGGGTAGATTACCACCGAGACCCATCATTCGCAGGAACCATTCGCCATCTAGCTGATCGGTCATGAGGGAACCATCCACGGCATCATCGCTAACCCAGAGCTGGTAATAGCTTCCGTTCCACAGACGAGATTCCAAAGATGATTTTCCTTTCTCAAGTAGAGCGGACCAAGCATCATGTCGAGAGCTATCACCCATCTCTTTGGCAATCCGTACAGCTGCTTTCAAAGCAGCTAACCACAGCACAGCAATGTAGGTCGGTGTGCCTGAGAAATTCCAAGCATCGTAAGTGTTTCTGCGAGTCTCAGTATCAGGCAGACCATCTCCGTCACTATCCAAAGCCTGAATGGAATCCATGGCCTTTTGGACCGGAACCCACATATCGGCAAGGTAATCCCGATCCCCAGTCATAAGATAGTCCCTGCAGACCATAAGTACAAATTGGTTGTTCATATCGATTCGGTCAAATCCATCGTCCACATGATCCAGATCTGGGGAGAAGAAATGGTGAACTCGTCCGTCTTCTCGCTGGAAGGGCAATCCCATGCGCATCTGACGAAGCTGTAGATCCGGGAAGAGGGCAAGAAGACCGAAGGAAGCATGATAAGTAATATCTGTAGTGTGGAAACCGCAATATCCCAGTCCTTCCCACAAACCAAACTTGCCATCCTTCAACCACCAGGAATCCTTAACAATCGTAGATAGGTGGACGGACCAAGCATCAGAATATAGGTCTCCGGCATTACCAGAATAGAGCAAATCGGAAAGGGCAACGGCACGGTCAGCAATACGATCCGCCTGATCCGTAAGGTGTCTACTGACAGCTAGGACATCAGGGAATAGATTTTCGTAATAATGTCCAAGCAGTTTCCCCTCGGAACTATAGTGATTCGGGAAGTACCAGGTCAGCACGAAACGGATTTTCCGAGTTTCACCGGGTTGTAACATAATCCGGTTGCACAGGGCGGTGGAACCAAAATCAGATCCTACCTTTTCAGCTGCGGACGCACCGTAGTGGAGGAAAGATTCCTTCTGCTTTCGGTCACTCGGGAATGCAGGATCCAGACGAACCATGCGTTTTAGTAATGCCATAGCGTGAGGATACCCAGCCAGAAGGGCTACCCGGCGGTCGATCTCTTCGTCAGTAAGGGTGGATAAATCCTCCGGCACAGCTTCGGGCGGTGTTCCGACATCACTGTTAGGAATCGTACCAGTCTCACGGTAACCGAACAGAAGGGATTCCTGAGTCACGCCGAATTCGGTGTTCGGAATGAATTCCCGTAGGTAGCGGAAGGATTCTGCTGTCACGCAAGAGATCTCCCCTCCCTGCGTAGCTAGACAAAGACTTCCGCAAGCAGGATCGTCTGTTTTTTCCACAGGATCAAGAACCACGCGAACCGTGTCGCCATCGATTACTTTTCGATTCCTAGTGCGACGGCCGGAGACGAAATTCGGTTCCAGTGTCCCTAACAGGGAAACAAGTAATGGCTCGTCCGTAGGATTTTTCACCGTAAAGTCCAGATAGAATCCAGGGGAAGCGGATCGGTCGGAATGATTGGGTACAAAAGGACTTATAGCCCTGAGTGAAAGATCAAGGGGCAATGCTTCGTCCCGATATGTTAAATCACAGACGGGGAATTTTCCGTCAAATTCAATGGTTTCTACTGGTTTATTCCAGGCGAACATTCGGTAAGTAAAATCGGAAGGGTCTGTCTTCATCCCCAGCTTACGGACCACCACTGAATTCGGTGAATCCGGCTTTTGGGTACGAACCCAAAAGGATAAGGCGCCTGTGCTATTTTCCCCGTCATCCACGGGATTATCCCAGCTGACTTTGGCCCAGCGTTCTGTGTTGGCAATTTGCCAGAAATGGAATTCACCATCGGGAAGAAGCTCTACGCTTCCAGTGCCAATCCCGCCTAAGGCAATTCCGCTGGTATGTGCTTTGGTGGAAATAATTTTTGCCATAGTAACCTCCTATATTGGTGATAAACACCGATCAAATTTAAACGTAATAATTTACGAAAAAGGTGCTCTGTACAGTCAGTAGCACCCTTAATAAGGATAAAATTAAAGTTCTATTTATCCTTCTATTACACTAATTAAATTACGTTAACAATTATAACCTATTAATCTTCATAAACAAAGGGATATTCTTAGCATATTCTTGTATCTTCTGTGTATTTTTCCAATAGGGGATATTCCATAAAATTTAATTAGTATCCGAATGATATGGTAAGAACAAGAAAGAATCTAGTTAAATAATTAGTATCTATCGATTAAGTGATACCATGATCTGATCAATAAATTGTTCTGCCTTTTGAAAATCTTTATCATTGGGATGTCCCTGTGATAATCGATCCATTAAAGCAAATATCTTATTATCGGAAAACTCCTTCGATATAAAACTTCCCTTACATGCAAAACTGCCTTTCATTATTGCGCCTTTTGACTCTAATAATTTGATTAGACGATTGTTATAAAATTTCATTCCTATACCGCTGGTAGAAAACACAAAAACATTCTTACCCTTTAAATTTAATTTTTCAACCATCCGATATAGCTTTGGCGACAAGCTTTCCTTATACACTCCAGAACCAAATCCGATCAGATCATAATGATCTATGTCAATATCACTCTCGTCTCTTAGATTAATTAGATCGCCACTAAGTTTCTTAGCAAATATCTGTGAAATTTTACCCGAATTATTCTTATATTCAGAACTGTAAATAATCAAAGATTTCATACCTTACTTCCTCTCGCTAAATTGCATCCGGTTGTAGCGCTAGAAGCATTGCAATGCTTATTATAATAATCAGTACAAACTCAACCTTTTGTTTCATTAGTAAATTATATGATGCAAGTAAAGTAATCGGTAGAACTACCATGGCAACATTTACATTTATGATCCCTACCTTTATCCACCTATGCACACCATCCATGCCACCTCTAAATAATGTCAGAAATAAAAGGGTCAATGATAAAAGTGAAAAATTTTCATCATGAAGCCTTAGGCCTTTATGTATAAAGACTAAGGCCATTAACCCGAATATCAGCAAGGCAGCTAAATTCAGTAATGGTATAATGATTGGCACATCATTACCGACCATGCCGATTATACCGAATATACTTGCTGATATTATTGCTCCTATTCTTTTAAAACATAGATCTCTTTTTGTGTATTCATCTTTTCACCTCAAAACCGCCAATCAAAACTGTGTCATCTCAATCGGCGGTTGTACCAAATCTTTTTATCATTCTTCAATTATATGTATGATCTTAATAACTCCATACATTGATATGCCAATATCGCAATTCCGCATCCAAATAAACTTCCTGTAATAATTCTTCTGCTATTATTACTTTCTTTATGTAGCAAATATTGCGCCACCCCATCTACGATCATTGGAACGATTAATAATAAAGCTATTATAGCAAAAGGTATTTTCATAATAAATATTTTACTATATGTTATTAATAAGGTAACCATTATCGAAAATAAAACAACCATAGAGCACCGCCAACACAGTATAAAACATTTTCCGCAAACATGAGGTGCTCTTTCTGGTTTTCCATTACATAATGGAACTTTTCCAATCTTATTGAGAACTTTCTTCACATTAACAAATCCTATCTACTATTTAACTTAGAGCATACATAGCAAACAAGTAAAACAACGATAATAATAATTATAATATGCATGATTTCCTCCTATACTGCTTCCACAAATTCATTCCACTCTTTATTAAAGTCAATTTCCATATTAAACATAGAGCTTAGTTGATCAAGATAAGGGGTTACTTCTTCTTTTTTAATATCAATGGAAGCAATGGATTCCTTGATTTCAAAAATATGATCCTTAATTAATTCCATATATCTTAGCATCTCCTTTGTATCATTCTTAAACAGCTCTGCACTCTCCGACAAATAGATCTCATTGGTTTCATCAAATACACGTTCAATATTGGATACCAGCAAGCCATACTGTATATCAAATAAGTCCGCTTTTTGTAGAATAAGCATAATAATATTTGTCGCTAGAACTGTTACCACAATTTGTAATGGTTCCATAAGGAACTCTGGCAAGCCGAATTGTTTTTCAAGATATTCTAATAACAATTCCATTACAATAGCAGTAACAGTTACAGATAAAATTTTAGTGATAGAATCTGCCTTTTGTGCGGCACTAGACTTCTTGTCAACCAAAACCTTACAGCAATTAACAAGGGACATTACTAATTGCTTAATAATCTGCATAAGTTTTTTTACTGTAGCCTTTACCATCTCGATGATGATATCAAAAAATGTCTTTATAAATTTACTTATTGAATTGCTGGCTACATTTTTAAATATTTCACCTAGCTTACTACTTACATATTTAACAACACGTTTCCCGGCTTTTTTTAATTCCGTTAAAAAAGTATCTAGGTTCATATCTTTTCTTTTAATAATCGACTGTGTTTCAAAGATTATTGGTGGTAATACATAATAAATGACTTGACCTGCCAATATTTTTTGAAGGGATTTAGTCGTCTCTACTGCCGCATCTTCTGCTGCATTACCGTAATCCGTAACTTCTAGTATCTTTACGCTCTCACAATTTTGTGAGTGTCGGATCTTTCGTTCTAACTCTTTTCTTACTCCCGGTTTAACCTTTCCATTCTCATCAAGGTAACCTTTTTCTTTTAATGTTTCTGTTTTATTCCCTGATCTGGTTTCTTTTTCCCATTGATTAACTACTGCGTCAGCCAATTGCTCTACCGTGGCTTTTGATGTGATATCTATTATCGCTTCTCCCTTTTCTTGGCGACTTCTCATTTCTTTTGCATTCAAATATTCTACTTTTCCATTGACCTCACATACTCTAACATCACCTTTCGATGTGTTTGCCGATGCATGAATCATCTGCATATTATCAGCTGAATTATAGAACTCTTTTAATTTTTCTATTTTTTCTTCTCTTATATATCTAGAGTTGTATGTAATTGTCTCTCTTGCTTGTATATGATCGGCTTGTAAATCACTTACCGAAACTTCTTTCCCATTTTTAATGATGGTACGTGTTTTCCCCTCTTGACCGGTAAGTTCATCATATAATCTTCCATCTACAGTAGTTTTACTTTGGCGATAGCTTTTCTTGCCTTTTTGATCTAATCTATCTTGAGAACGATTCTCTACAAATAGCTTCTTTTGTGCTTTTTGGCATGTTTTACTTATATTACGCAAGGTTTCACTCGAATTACTATCCTCAAAATTATAATAAGCTTTCCTAATTGCTTCATCACTAGTAAGTAAATCGATGTCTTGATCATATGAAAAATGGACAAACCGATCGTACAATTGATCTACCGTAATATAGTAGTCTCCCATGTCAAAAAATCTACGGGCTACTTCTCCTGCCAGATCTTTTAAACTGTTTTTTACTAAAGTAGACCCAAAATCATTATTTAAAAGTTCTCTCGTATTTACATTCAGCCTTTTCACAGCTGATAGATATATCTCCTTTTGTTTTATCAACATATCATTTCTAGCTGTAATAACCTG
>JAAYQP010000176.1 GCA_012519195.1 Clostridiales bacterium
CAGAACAAAAGAAGCAAAAAGCAATGGCTAAAGTAGAAAAAGTGATAACACTACAAATTTATGATGGCTTAAAGGAACTATTGTCGGCAAAAACAAATTATAGAGAAAATATGTTGGATTTAATATCCTACTTAGAGAGATTTGATAAAATAAATAGAGAGGAGTTTGCATATCTATTATTTGTTGAACAACAGGGCACAGGTGTTGATTTTAATACTATGTCATCCGTAATACAAGATTATAGAAATCAACTGCTGGAAATAGAAGTTTCAGTTGATGTGCGGAACGATATAAAGATTAGAGAAGATACTAAAAAAGATAGGCGTAAGGAACCGATTGGGTTTTTGTCGGCCTTTCATTATTTCACAAGTTTATTATCTCAAGCAGGTTTATTGGAAAAGGAAGATAAAGGTAATTACTATAAGTGTATAAAAAATAGAAAAAATGATTTAATAAAACTAAGATAGGAGAGGGGAGCATATGTCGAATAATAAAGAAGAAATCGGTGCAAACTTAGACCAAATAAAAGAACTTTTAGAAATAGAAGAAAGTGCAAATGGAAATAGTACGCCTAGTATAGAATATGCTTGGTATGTTGGAGCAACCGCTTCAACGAACGATTATTCTGATGAATACATAGACAAAGGGATATGGTTAAATAGGTATACGGATAAGTTTATAGATGAAGTTAAGTCAGTCGCTGTGGGGGATCGCATAGTTATTAAAGCAAAATATAACCAAAAAAAGAATTTGCCTTTTAATAATAATGGGAAAACCGTAGGTGCAATGAAATTAAAAGCAATTGGCATAGTGACAGAAAATATGGGAGATGGTAAAGAATTAAAAGTTGATTGGACCAAGTTAGACCCTGTGAAAGTATGGTATGGTCAGGGAACGGTATGGGAAACCATTAAGTTAGTCAAAGCAAATGAAAGTTCTATCAAAAAGGCATTGCTTGATTTTACTTTTTTAGATAAAGCACAAGATTATACTATTTGTGAAGAATATTACAGGGAAGATCCGTCTATTGAAGGAAACGATATAATAGAAGAAGATATGGATGAAGAAGATTATTATATTGATTTAGACAATGCAGAACGAATGACAGGTGGAGAAAATGTTATTATATACGGTGTTCCAGGAGCGGGAAAGTCTTATACAATAGAGCGATATTATAAAGATGAAAATACAGAAATGCAACGATTGGTATTCCATCCTGATTATACTTATTCCGATTTTGTAGGGCAAATTCTCCCACAGTCAAAAGATGGTGATGTTACCTATGAATTTATCCCTGGACCATTTACTAAAATCCTAAAATATGCACATTATAATCCAGAAAAGAAATTTATGCTTGTCATTGAAGAAATAAATAGAGGAAATGCACCTGCAATTTTTGGCGATGTATTCCAATTGCTAGATAGAGAAAAAGATGGTAGAAGTTCATATGAAATAGCAAATGCTGATATTGCTAAGATTGTTTACAATGACGAAAACCATCCTGTCTACTTGCCTTCCAACCTGTCTATTATTTGTACTATGAACACATCAGACCAAAATGTCTTTACACTAGATACTGCTTTCCAAAGAAGATGGAATATGCGATTAATTGAGAATAAATTCAAAAAGGATACACCTGAAGAGAAAGCATTTGCAGAACATCCGATTCTCGATTCTGATATTAAGTGGGAGGCGTTTTGTGAAACAATTAATGCACAAATACTTGATAAAAACCAAAACATGACATCAGCGGAAGACAAAAGATTGGGTACTCATTTTGTTACAATAGATGATTTAATATATGATGAAAATGAAAGAAATGACAATATTTCCGATGCTGAAAGAACGAAGGCAACTCTTAATAATCGTAGATTCCCTGAAAAGGTAA
>JAAYQP010000177.1 GCA_012519195.1 Clostridiales bacterium
ATGCTTATACAGGTGACCAGATGACTCTTGATGGTCCTCATAGAAAAGGTGACTTAAGAAGAGCTCGTGCTGCAGCTGTAAACATTGTTCCTAACTCAACAGGTGCTGCAAAAGCAATCGGTCTTGTGATTCCTGAATTAGCAGGTAAATTAGATGGTGCAGCTCAGAGAGTTCCTGTTCCTACAGGTTCTACAACAATCTTAACATCCGTAGTTAATAAGAAGGTAACTGCTGAAGAAGTTAATGCTGCAATGAAGGCTGCGGCTAGTGCTTCCTATGGTTACACCGAGGATGAGATTGTATCTTCTGACATTATTGGAATTACTTATGGTTCCTTGTTTGATGCTACTCAGACAAGAGTTACCGAGCTTGAAAATGGTAAGACTTTAGTTAAGACTGTTGCTTGGTATGATAACGAGAATTCCTACACAAGTCAGATGGTTAGAACAATTAAATACTTTGCTGAATTAGCATAATTCACAATAGGATATCTTTAATTGATCCATCATGGGTCCGGTCTTATAAGGGCCGGACCTTTTTTAAATATTTTTATCCACGAAAGGAGATAAGAAATGTTAAATAAAAAATCCGTTGATGATATCAATGTAAAAGGGAAAAGAGTTTTAGTACGTTGTGATTTCAATGTTCCTCTACAGGAGGGCAAAATAACTGATGAGAACCGACTTGTAGCTGCGCTACCTACCATTCAGAAATTGATCAAGGATGGCGGTAAGGTAATTCTTTGCTCCCATTTAGGTAAACCGAAGGGAGAGCCAAAGCCAGAACTTTCCTTAGCTCCAGTAGCTGTAAGACTATCCGAATTATTAGGTCAGGAAGTAAAATTCGCAAAAGATGATAATGTAGTTGGCCCGAATGCGAAAGCAGCGGTAGAGGCAATGAAGGATGGAGACGTTATCCTTCTTGAGAATACCCGTTATCGTGCGGAAGAAACTAAGAACATAGACGCTTTTAGTCAGGATTTAGCATCCCTTTGTGATGTGTTTGTAAATGATGCTTTTGGTACAGCCCATAGAGCACATTGCTCCAATGTTGGCGTAACCAAATATGTAGATACTGCAGTTGTAGGTTATCTCATGCAGAAGGAAATTGAGTTCCTTGGTAATGCTGTGAATAATCCTGAAAGACCTTTTGTTGCTATCCTAGGTGGATCTAAGGTTTCCAGTAAGATTTCTGTTATCAATAATCTTCTTGACAAAGTTGACACCCTAATTATTGGTGGCGGTATGGCTTACACTTTCATGAAAGCTTTAGGTGAGGAAGTAGGTAATTCCTTATTAGAGGCTGATTATTTAGACTATGCAAAAGAAATGATGGAGAAAGCAAAAGAGAAGGGCGTTAAGTTACTTATCCCGATCGATACTGTAGTAGGTAAAGAATTCTCCAACGATACCGAATTTAAGACCGTAGGACGTGGAGAAATTGAAGCAGGTTGGGAAGGCATGGATATCGGAGAGAAGACTCGTGAGCTCTATGCAGAGGCTGTGAAAGATGCGAAGACAGTCGTTTGGAATGGACCGATGGGTGTATTCGAGTTCCCTAACTTTGCAAAGGGTACGAATGCAGTAGCGAAAGCTTTGGCTGATATTGATGGAACAACCATCATTGGTGGTGGTGACTCCGCGGCTGCTGTGAATATCTTAGGTTATGGTGATAAGATGACTCATATTTCTACCGGTGGTGGAGCATCTTTAGAGTTCTTAGAAGGTAAAGAACTTCCTGGTGTTGCTGCAGCAAACGATAAGTAATAAGGAGGCAAATATGCGTAGAAAGATTATTGCAGGCAACTGGAAAATGAATAAAACTCCTAGCGAGACAGTTGCATTATTAAATGAATTAAAACCTTTGGTAGCTACAGAGGAAGCAGATGTGGTTTTCTGTGTACCAGCAGTATCTCTTATACCTGCAATTGAGACTGTGAAGGGAACGAACATAGCAATCGGTGCTGAAAATATGCACTTTGAAGAAAGTGGTGCTTATACGGGTGAAATTGCTCCTAATATGCTTACTGACATTGGTGTAAAATATGTTATTATCGGTCATTCCGAAAGAAGAGAATATTTTGCTGAAACCGATGAAACAGTGAATAAAAAAGTGTTAAAAGCATTTGAGCATGGAATTATACCAATCATTTGCTGTGGTGAATCCTTAAAACAAAGAGAACAGGGCGTTACAATTGACTTTGTTCGTCAACAGATTAAAATAGCTTTCTTAAACGTTACAGCTGAACAGGCAAAAACTGCTGTAATCGCTTATGAGCCGATCTGGGCAATTGGTACCGGTAAAGTTGCAACTTCCGAACAGGCACAGGAAGTTTGTAAAGCGATCCGTGAATGTATCGCTGAAATCTATGATCAAGAAACAGCAGATGCCATTCGTATCCAATATGGTGGAAGTGTAACTGCTGCTAGCGCTGCAGAACTTTTCTCCCAGCCAGACATTGATGGAGGTTTAGTTGGCGGTGCAAGTTTAAAGCTTGATTTCGGTAAGATTGTAAATTATAATAAGTAGAAGTTTAAAATATTATGTTGTAATTTATAATATTATATCATAGCCATTGAGGCTAGGAAGCAAGATGTTGATCAACTTGCTTACCTTGGGTAGGATGCATAATCCTACCTGAGGTTTTGTGAAGGCTTTTAATTATGAATTGACTTTCACCAATGAGTAACGTAAAGATACTATGCAGATACAATAGTAGAAGCATGATTTTAATCGAGTAGTTAATAAAAAGGAGCTAATGTATGAGTAAAAAACCTACTGTTTTAATGATATTAGATGGTTATGGACTGAATGAAAAGCAGGAAGCAAATGCAATTGCGAAAGCCAAGACACCGGTAATGGATCGATTAATGGCGGAGTATCCATTTGCCAGAGGCAATGCCAGTGGACTAGCAGTTGGACTACCGGAAGGCCAAATGGGTAATTCTGAGGTTGGTCATATTAATATGGGAGCTGGTAGAATTGTTTACCAGGAGCTAACAAGAATTACGAAGGAAATTGAAGATGGAACCTTCTTCCAGAATGCAGCATTAATGGCAGCAATTGATAACTGCAAGAGAAATAATTCTGACCTACATCTCTATGGATTATTGTCCGATGGCGGTGTTCACAGTCATAACACCCACCTATATGGCCTATTAAAAATGGCGAAAAAGGAAGGGCTTACGAACGTCTATGTACATGTTTTTCTTGATGGAAGAGACACAGCTCCAACCTCTGGAAAAGGCTTTGTTGAAGAACTTGATGAGCAAATGAGGATTATCGGTGTTGGTAAGATCGCTTCCGTTATGGGACGTTATTATGCTATGGATCGAGATAATCGTTGGGATCGTGTTGAGAAGGCTTATCGCGCTATGGTTTATGCAGAGGGGAATAAAGCTGACAATGCAGTAAATGCTTTACAGGATTCCTATGATGCAGAAGTATATGATGAATTCGTTATACCAACGGTAATATACGAGGATGGAAAGCCGGTTGCTACCATTAAAGAAAATGATTCTATTATATTCTTTAACTTCCGTCCGGATCGTGCTAGAGAGATCACAAGAGTATTCTGTGATGATGCTTTTACTGGATTTAGCAGAGAGAAAAGGATGGCATTAACCTACGTCTGCTTTACGGAATACGATATTACTATACCCAATAAAATAGTTGCATTCCATAAGGTATCCATTGATAATACCTTTGGACAATTCCTTGCAAAACACCATAAGACTCAACTTCGTCTGGCAGAGACAGAAAAGTATGCTCATGTTACTTTCTTCTTTAATGCAGGTATAGAGGTTCCGAACGAAGGTGAGGATCGAATCCTTGTTAATTCACCTAAAGTTGCAACTTATGATCAGCAACCAGAGATGAGTGCATATCAAGTGGCAGATGAGCTTGTTAAAGCGATTAAGTCTTTAAAATATGATGTTATCGTTGTTAACTTTGCAAATCCGGATATGGTTGGACATACTGGTGTTGAAAATGCAGCAATTAAAGCAATAGAGACGGTTGACGAATGTGTAGGTAAGGCGGTTGAGGCCTTATTATCTGTGAATGGACAGATGTTTATATGTGCGGATCATGGTAACGCAGAACAGCTGCTCGACTACGAGACAGGAGATCCATTTACTGCACATACCACGAACCAGGTTCCGTTTATATTGGTAAATTATGATAAAAATTATGCCTTAAAGGATGGAGGATGCCTTGCAGACATTATTCCTACCTTAATTGAGATGATGGGCTTAGTAAAACCTGATGAAATGACAGGCAACTCCCTATTGATTAAGAAGTAGTCGAAATAGAAAACAGTTGAAATAATTTCTATAGTATGGTAGAATATGCGTAGTTTTTAGGAGGTGTGAGCAGTGGACATATTAAAGGTTGTTGTTCAAATCATATATATATTGATTTGCATTGCCTTAACTGTAATCGTGTTAAAGCAGGAAGGAAAATCAGAAGGTCTATCAAGTGCCTTAACAGGTGCATCAGAATCTTATTGGAGTAAGAATAAGGGACGTTCAGCGGAAGGTTTCTTAGATAATACTACTAAAATACTAGCTGTATTATTTGTAGCTCTATCCGTGGTTTTAAATTTAATTTAATTGATACTTAAAGGCTTTTGTGAAGCGCACAGATAGGAAATTTCTAAGCGTTTTACAAAAGCCCTTTTTCTCCTATTGAATAAGGTCAATTCCTCAAGATACTCTTCCTTAATCATAATCTTATAGTTGAAAAACAGAAATAAAACAAGTAATATATGGTATACTACTAATACATAGAAAATGGGTTATAAAAGTTCAAGAAAGCAAAAAGATCATGGTGTAGTTTTTAGATGTAGTAAAATCAATTAGGATGATGAACACTATAGGAAGAAATCCATGTAAGGTAGGTGCTATATATGAAAATAAAAGAGGAATTAGAAGAAAAACGACTTATGCTTGAAGAATTTTTCTCAAGCGAGGATTATAAACCTTTAAAATTTAAAGAGATTGTATCACTGCTTCAAGTACCGCGAGGTTCTAAAAATGATTTAAAGGAGCTGCTGGATCAGTTTATCAAAGAAGGAAAGATCATGATCGATGGGAAGGGCAGATATAAAAAACCTGGTGATAATATAAAGACAGGGACCTTCTCAGGAACACAAAGAGGCTTTGGTTTTGTTATCTTAGAGGATGAGGATGAGGATATCTTTATTCCGGAGAATGCTACCAAGGGAGCATTGCACGGTGATAAAGTAATGATATCCATAAGTGAAGAGCAAACAGGCAAGCGAAAAGAAGGCAGTATTCTTAATATCATAGAGAGAGCCAAAACAGAGATTGTTGGTATCTTTGAAAAAAGTAAGAACTTTGGCTTTGTAAGACCGGACAACTTAAAATTTGGGAAAGATATTTTTATTCCCAAGGAGCATACAAAAGGGGCGGTAACCGGCCACAAGGTTGTTGTAAGGATTACGAATTTTGGTGATGGGTCGCAGAATCCGGAAGGTAAGGTTATTGAAATATTAGGTCATGTCAATGATCCAGGTGTGGATATCATATCGGTAATCCGGACCTATGATTTGCCTGTAGAATTTCCCGATGAAGTGATGCGATCATTGAGTAAGATACCAGAGGAAATTGATCCAAAAGATATGGAAGGACGTATGGACATTCGACACTTGCAGACCGTAACTATTGATGGAGAGGATGCTAAGGATTTGGATGATGCCATAACCATCACCAAAGAAGGGGATATCTATCACCTGGGTGTGCATATAGCAGATGTAACCCATTACGTTACAGAAGGCTCTGCTCTGGATAAGGAAGCCCTTAAGCGGGGGACCAGTGTCTATCTTGTGGATCGGGTAATCCCTATGCTGCCACATAAGTTGTCGAATGGAATATGTTCCTTAAATCAAGGTACGGATCGCCTAGCTCTTAGTTGTTTTATGGATATCAATTCTAAGGGAGAGGTTGTCGGACACCAGTTAGCAGAAACCGTAATTAATGTCGACCGCAGGATGACTTACACTAGTGTGGCAAAAATTATTGAAGAAAACGATGAGGAAGAATGCAAAAAATATGAAACCTTAGTTCCAATGTTTCATCTGATGCTGGAATTGTCACAAATATTAAGGAAGCATAGAAGTAAACGAGGCTCTATCGACTTCGATTTTCCGGAAAGTAAGATTACTGTTGATGAAAAGGGTAAACCAATTGATATTCGGCCTTATGTAAGAAACAAAGCTACGAAAATCATTGAGGAATTTATGTTAATCGCCAATGAAACTGTAGCAGAGGATTTCTTCTGGCAGGAGATCCCCTTCCTATATCGAACCCATGATTATCCAGATGAAGAAAAGATTAAGAAATTAGGAATCTTTATTAACAATTTTGGATATAGCATTCATATCGGGCAGGATGAAATACATCCTAAGGAATTACAGAAGCTTTTGCTAAAAATAGAAGATACACCGGAGGAAGCCTTAATCAGTAGATTGACTCTTCGGTCAATGAAGCAGGCAAAATATACGGTTGCCAATACGGGTCATTTTGGCCTTTCCGCAAAATATTATTGCCATTTTACTTCTCCGATCCGACGTTATCCAGACCTTCAGATCCATCGTATTATTAAAGAGAATCTAAATGGTAAGCTTGGTGAACGAAGAATAAAACATTATGAGAAAATACTATACGAGGTTGCAAACCACTCTAGTAAAACAGAGAGGAGAGCAGATGACGCCGAACGAGAAGTTGAGAAGATGAAGAAGGTCGAATATATGAGTAATTTCATTGGTGAGACCTTCCATGGAGTAATCTCCGGCATAACTACCTGGGGAATGTATGTCGAATTACCGAATACAGTGGAAGGAATGATCCGGGTAAGTGATATGGAGGATGATTACTATTTCTATGACGAAGAAAGATATCAAATGGTGGGTGAACACACCAAAAAGATTTATCATTTGGGGCAGAAAGTTGTAGTTGAAGTAATAGGGACAGATAAACTTCAAAGGACAATCGATTTTGCCTTAGTAGAGGAGGAACCAGTAATAAATGGGGGAGAATATTAAAATTATTGCCAATAATAAAAAGGCATATCATGATTATTTTATAGAAGATAAGTATGAAGCAGGCATCGCATTGCACGGAACGGAAGTTAAATCGCTCCGCATGGGGAAATGTAGTATCAAAGAATCATTTATTCGAATTGAAAATGGTGAAGTATTTATTTATGGTATGCACATTAGCCCTTATGAGAAGGGAAATATATTTAATAAGGATCCCTTAAGGGTGAAAAAACTATTACTGCATAGTTATCAGATTAATAAGATTGCCGGACAGCTGGCGCAGAAGGGCTATACCTTAGTACCGCTCTCTGTCTACTTTAAGGGTAGGTTAGTTAAGTTGGAGATCGGACTTGCTAGAGGTAAAAAACTCTATGACAAACGGCAAGAAATTGCTAAAAAGGATATGCGCAGGGAAGCAGAGAAAGAGTTTAAGGTGAAGAATCTATATTAAGATTTAGGAAGTGCTAACATGTAGTATCCTGATAAGCATGCAATTTATTATAGCCTGATAAACATGAGATTTACTATAGTAAAATAGGTATTTAGATTTAATAAAATTTCACCACAGATCTGAGAAAAATTACTCACTTATCAAGAAATATTTACTCAGCTATCAGTAGTAACTGAAAATGCTGGGGATAAAGTTGAGTAAGCCATATTTGTGGTGGAATTCTTAGTTAAAAAATCTATCCTTTGTGGATAGATTACCCCCAAGGGGTAAGAGGATTGCGATTATAGAAAATCAAATTAATTTGATAAAAATGGTGAAATTGGAATTAAGAATTAATTAGAATTTCTTAAAATCCCTTGACACTTTTGATGAATTAGAATAATATATAATACACGTCTGTGAACCAGAACAATACGGGTTGCTACTTATAAGCCTGTATTACAATCAAGAATAACGGGGTTGTACTGGTTTCGACGGGGGTTTTGAAATTGTGGTAGCCATTCGCAGACTAGGACTGCGTCACCAACTTAGAACTAAATATAAACGCAGACGATAATTTAGCGTACGCTGCCTAGTGGCAGCTGTCGACCTTAAGTAACTCGCGGCTTAAGAGCTCGGCATCAAATTAGCGGGGACCTTTATTCTCAAAGCTTTGAGAGAATAAAAGATTTATGAAGCTACCAAAATCAGGAGCCTGTCTGTCGGCGCCTGATGGAGGGAACAGCGTGGTAACGCCACGCATAGTAGACCGACTGTAATGGGAGAAACTGCAATGGAAGGGCTTTCGGACAGGGGTTCGACTCCCCTCAGCTCCATTTTGTAAAAAATAAAGAAGTGCTACAAACCTAGGTATATCAAGGGTTGTAGCACTTTTTGTGTAGAAACAACCTACTGTATTTTTCTGCATAATAGTGATGGAAAAATCGCTAATATATGCTATAATCAACCATTGAGTGAACATTTTTTAATTACAACTAAGGAGAATGACAATGAATAACGCAATACCGGATTTCAAAAGAACTAAATTTGCATGCTATGCGGCATATTTTACCATGTCATCTATATTTAGTTTGCCACCACTATTATTTGTGACCTTTCGTGAAATGTACGGTATTTCTTATACCTTACTTGGAACGCTCGTTTTGACCAATTTTTGTACTCAACTTACCGTCGATTTAATCTTCACTTTATTTTCAAGACATTTCAACGTCCATAAAGTCGTGAAGGTTATGCCTCTGATCACCTCGCTTGGTCTTCTAATTTATGCAATCTTTCCCATGCTTATGCCGAATCATGCCTATATCGGTTTGTTAATTGCTACAGTTATATTCTCAATAGCGGCAGGTCTTTCTGAGGTTTTACTTAGCCCTGTAATAGCGGCTATTCCATCGGATAATCCTCAAAGGGATATGAGTATGCTTCATTCGCTCTATGCCTTTGGTGTTTTTACAGTCGTTGTAATAAGTACCTTGTTCCTTAAACTATTTGGCAATGAAAAATGGATGTATCTTACAATGTTTTGGGCACTGCTTCCTATTTTGGCGGCAATCTTGTTTATGATATCTCCTATGCCGGATATGAGTGGCTCTGAAAATAATACAAACATAGAAGGAACCAAGAGAAGAAGGCTCGGTCTTTCGCTATGTGTGGCTTGCATTTTCCTTGGAAGTAGCGCGGAAAACGCTATGGGAAATTGGATTTCAGGATATATGGAAAACGCCCTTCATATTGATAAAGCTCTTGGCGATATTCTTGGTATGGCGATGTTTGCTATTCTTCTCGGCATTACAAGAATCACCTATGCAAAATACGGAAAGCATATTGGCCGAGTACTGCTGGGCGGAATGATTGGTGCATCCATATGCTATTTAGTCGTAGGATTTACTTCAAGTACAGTTCTAGCATTTATTGCCTGTGTTTTAACCGGATTATTCACCTCCATGTTGTGGCCGGGAACACTGATCCTGATGGAAGAAAATATCCCCGGTGTTGGTGTCGCGGCATATGCTTTGATGGCAGCAGGCGGTGACCTCGGTGCATCGATAGCACCTCAGCTTATGGGAATTGTAGTTGACCAGGTGTCAGCAAGTGCATTTGCAGTCGAATTGAGTTCGACACTAAATCTTACAACAGAGCAAATTGGTATGAAGGCAGGAATGCTTGTCAGCGCTATATTCCCGATGATTGGAACACTTCTTTTAATATTTATCATTCGTTATTTTAAGAAAAATAAGATTTGATTTATTCATAAATAATCCCCGGTCTTATCTGGCCGGGGATTTATTATTAGTGAGTATGAAATTATTTAACATCTAATTCAAATGTTGCTTTATATTCATTATAATCTTGATCAAAAATTTCTACGTATACGATTATTTTATCGCTTTCCTCTACAAGTCCAAAGGGTTCTTGTGCACCTACACATTTTGCACCTACAGGTGTTTCTAGTGGATAATTTTGAGTACTAATTGGATAGCTACTAGCAACATTTCCATTCCCATCTACTACTTTAAAATTAAGATGGGAAATAAATAAATCCAAATATTCTGTCTCATACCCTAAATTCTCATATGTATAGTCTAAAATAACTACTTGACCAGGCTTATGATCGCTATATTGATTTCTTTCCTTTGTAGTAGTTACGGAATTGAAAGTTAATGTCCATAAGCCGTCCACAGTCCAAGTCTCACCAAGTTTATAAGTCTTTTTGGCGACTGGTTTGTTGCTATCAACTACCCTAACAGCACAAGTATACTTCTTACCACCTACCGTAGCAGTAATCGTAGCTTGGCCTTCAGATTTCGCAGTAACTGTTCCAGAGCTATTAACTGTAGCCACCGCCTTTTTACTGGTCTTCCACTTAACTTTACTCTTAGTTCCGCTGACTTTAAGTTTTAGGGTAGAATCGACTTCCATAGTAGCCTTAGCTTTACTGATTTTAACTGCAGCTTCAGCAGTCTGTGGTCTGATAAAAGTTGTACATAACAAAAGAATTAAAACGATTGATACAAATTTTTTCATATTTTCCTCCTTAGTATATCTAGTATTTACCATGATATTATATAACTGCTAGGAGTATTTGTAAATATCAATCATTCTAATGAAGACACTTTGTACAATAGAATAGTAGTCAATGCTCGATAAATTTACAGGAGGGATTAGTAAGTGATCGATAAGACTCTGAGATAAGTTATGGTAGAAGAAAAACATAAAAATAACCCCGAGCAGTGTATGGGGAGTTGTGGGGGATGCTCGGGGTTCACGTACTATAATAATTTATACGGTTACTTCTTAGAAGGCAATGGAATATTCTATAAAAATTAGTGTAAAATACACCTGTAATAAAATGGAAGGGATAATATTGAAAAAATGAATTGAACTTTAGGAGTTAAATAATTATCTTCTTAGCATCAGATGAAGCGATTTTTAAATTTGCTTTTTTGGATGGTATAATCTGTATCGGAAATTATGATACTAAGCTTGTACGCAGAATGTTGAATTTTCTTAGCCCACTAGTATAAAACACTGCATAAGTTCAAGGAGGTATTTTTTATGAGAATATCAAAAATGTTTATAAAAGTTACATTGATTGTAGCTATGATCTTATCTCTGATCGGATGTAAAGCCAATGATGAAACTACAAAAGAAGGCAAAACAACGATTCGTTTTGCCACCTGGGATAATGCTGAAACACTTGTTTTCCAACAGGAAATGGTAGATAAATTTAACGCTGAGAGTGATACGATCAAAGTGGAACTTGAAAGTTATGGAGATAACTATGATACAAAAATAACTGCCAGTATGGGAAGTAATGATGCACCCGATGTCATGTACATGTGGAATTATCCAAAATACGGTGAGGGACTTCTTCCTTTGGATGATTTGATTAATTCGGAAGGTGCAGAATACAAAGATAATTTTTATGAAACCCTGTGGAACTATAATTCCATTAATGGGGTTACCCTTGGGATACCTGTAGGTTACACAACCCATGTACTATATTATAATAAGGATCTATTTGATCAAGCTGGGATAGATTATCCTACCAATGAGTGGACTTGGGATGATGTGAGAACAGCAGCAGAGAAAATCACCAATACAGAAAATAAAATATACGGTATAGCATTTCCTATCCAGCCAGATCCATATGATTATGAGATGTTTGCTTGGTCTAATGGCGGTGCATTTTCTGATACACAGGGGAATGTCAGTGGTGTGTTAGATAGTGCAGAAACCGCAGAACCTTTCCAGTTTTTTCAGGACATGCTTAAGGATGGAATAGCGATTGGAACAGAGGATTATGGCGATAATAATTTCACGATCGGTAAAGTTGGAATGATTATTAATGGTGCTTGGCCAATTTCTAAGTTTGAAGATGCAGGTCTTAACTTTGGTGTAGAAGTTCTTCCTCGTTTTGATGAAGCTACTCCAGCTGCAAGTATCTTAAGTTCTTCGGGTGTTGGAATATCAAAGACAACAAAGAATCAGGAAGCTGCATGGGAATTCGTAAAATATTGGACTGGTGAGGAACTTAATAAAGCTAGAATTGGTTATGAACTTCCTGTATTAAAAAGTGTGGCGGAATCAGAAAAATTAACAAGCCACGAGATTTATGCTAAGTTCTATACAATGCTAGAGCAAAGCTCGGAATTTATGCCATCTTCCTTCATCAATGTTGATTGGGCTTCTTTATCTGAAAAATTAAGTCTTGCTTTGGAAGAAATTCTTAACAGCAATTCCTTTAGAAACGCTCAAGAAGCTTTTCAAGATGCGGCAAAATAGTTATTTATCTTATCGTTCATAATAGAAGTTTACATTACGAATGAAAAGAGGGGAATCCGTAAAGCTACGCTACGGATTCCCTCATTCTAAATGGGTATTGATTATCTATACTATTACCAGAAGGAGTTAACTATGAATTCAAAAAGGAAAAAGAGCAATCGGGCGACCCCCTATCTGTTCATACTTCCGAGTTTTATAGGTATTTTGTTATTTACAGCAGGTCCACTTATTATGTCATTAATCATGAGTTTTTTTGATTGGCCTGTTCTAGGAGATCCGGATTTTATAGGACTTGGAAATTATATTGAATTATTTACTGCTGATTCTCAATTTTATACTTCCCTTGCTATCACATTGAAATTTACGGCAATTTTTGTCCCCTTAACCATTGTTTTATCTTTGATACTAGCATTGATTATTACGAAACCTGTAAGAGGAATGAGTTTCTTTCGAATTATCTTCTACTTACCGACTGTCGTCTCAAGTGTAGCGATTTCAATTATTTGGGGTTGGATTTTAAATAGTGATTATGGAGTGCTCAACTATTTCTTATCATTATTCGGCGTCAGTGGACCAGACTGGCTTAACAGTAAACAATGGGCAATTGTTGCTTTGGTGATTGCTTCTGGATGGACCGTAGGTACTTTGATGCTTGTGTTTTATACAGCATTGAAAGGAATTTCTGTGGATGTCTATGAAGCAGCTAGGATCGATGGTGCAAAGGAAATACGAACCTTCTTTAGTATAACCTTACCCCTTATTACTCCTACCTTGCTTTTTAATATCGTTACATCGATAATCTCTTCCTTGCAGAATTTGGCACTTGTAATGTTGCTGACCAAAGGTGGACCAATGAGGTCTACTTACATGTATGGTTTGTTTGTATATGACAATGCATTTGGCAAATCGAAATTAGGATATGCCGCTGCCAGTGCTTGGGTTATGTTCATAATTATTTTGTTACTCACCGGTCTAATTTTCAGATCCTCAGATCTTTGGGTTTATAATAAAGAATCTACTAATAAAAGAAAGAAGGTATCATAAATGGTTTTATCAAAGACTGCCAAAATTGTCACTTACATTCTCTGTGTCATTTTAGGTTTCTATTTCCTTTTTCCTTTTATTTGGATGATATTAACGGCATTAAAAAATGAGAGTGAAGTGTTTACTTATCCACCAGAGTTTTTACCTGATACTTGGAACTTTAGAAATTTTATCGATGCTTGGACATCACAGCCCTTTAGTAGATATACTTGGAACTCCATACTTGTTACCGTAGGCACAACACTTGGTCAAATTATTTCAGGTTCTTTGGCTGCCTATGGATTTGCTAGATATGAATTTAAAGGTAAGAAGTTACTTTTTTCAGTACTGCTTGCTACCATGATGCTACCTTGGGATGTAACAATGATTCCTCAATATATGCAATTCAATTTACTGGGTTGGATTGATACCTTAAAACCATTAATTGTACCTGCCTTATTCGGGTCAGCCTACTATATCTACCTTCTGAGGCAATTTCTTGAATCTATACCGAATGATTTTGCAGAGGCTGCTAGGATCGATGGGGCAAATGAATTACAGACCTATAGTAGAGTTTATACACCTTACGTGCCCATGACCAATGAATGTGGTGTTTATCATCGTACAATCCAGATTGATTTCTCCGGCGAGGGGAAAGCACAATGGAGGTATTATCTTAATTTTGAAGGCGTTGAAAGTGCATTTTA
>JAAYQP010000178.1 GCA_012519195.1 Clostridiales bacterium
GTATAGTACAGGGATTTTATACCCTTTTTTAAGTGTAAATATTTTACTAATATCGAAAAATGAACTGCTAAGGAATTTAGGTGAGTGAAACTATACTTTCTATATCACCGTGAATAATTCAGGATTAAAAAATATTTATCCTATAAGGGAACAAGATGATCATTACAACTTTCAATATCATCTATTCCCAATTACCATGGATAGGGACTGCTATCTTATAAATCAAAAACTATTAAATGATCTATTTAACCATGATCAAAAACTTGATCTTTTTATTCAAGATTTAGAGAAGGAAATGCAGAAAGAAGCCTCTAATTATAGATTTGAAGCCGCTTCCTACTACCGTGATTTAATCCATGGCTTACAATATGTCAAAGCAGGAATCAATGGTTACAGAGATCTTTTCTCAAAAAATTTGCTTTTAAAGATACCGACCAAAGATGGAGTTAAACTTTTTTATGTAACACGAGGCAACATTATTCTAGATAAAAAGTACCAAATCCTAAGGGATCAGTCCCTTAGACTTTTTATTGAAAAAGGAAATCAATTACAGGCAAAGCAAACAGAGGTTCATCTATTAGAAAAATCAGCGATCGATTATCGTGATATTATATACTCTTAGATTAACTCCTTACCTAAGGAAATGGTAATCGATCTCTCAGAATTATGAAAAAATTTACTTAGAAAATCATATGTAAGAAGATTGCTGGGATTGTTTTATCAGGGCGCCTTAGCTCTCCCTTTGAACATAAACTTATAAATTTTAGATAAGTTTATCCCAAAGGGGAGGTCGAAGCCATGATAAAACAATCCCAGCAATCTTTCTATATTCTAAGCTGGTATTATTCTATTTTTCACATTTTTAACAACTGGGCTAAGAAAAACATTATGATTGATTTCTTTTAAAAAACTTTTCCCTTGTGATTATAATCACATATATCCTAGGGTTCCATAACTATACTACTATTATAATATAGTTAAGGAGGTTATTATGGACGATAAGAAAGTGGAAAGTTTAGCCTATTTACTCAATCGCTTGAATCAAGGCAAGGTAACTCCTGAATTGCGGAAGGAAGCCATGGAAATGGTTTCTAATATAGATCCAATCGAATTATCTTTGGCAGAACAAAAGTTAATTGAGGATGGAATGGAGCCAGAGAAACTTAGACATCTTTGCGATGTGCATATGGAAATTCTATCCGATGAACTAGATAAGGTAAAGAACCATATTTTCGAAGGACATGTGATCGATACCTTAATAAAAGAACATGATAAAATAAAAGAATTTTTATTTGATCTGGAGGACATTAATTTTGGAATACAATTAATGAAATCCAAGGATGAAAATCCAATGGTTATAGAACGTTTATTAGAAATCGCAAATCTAATTTTGGATGCGGAAAACCATCATCTGAGAGAGGAAAATGTTCTATTCCCTGAACTGGAAAAACGCGGTATAACCGGTCCACCAAGAATTATGAAAATGGAGCATGATTCCTTACGTCTTCGTAAGAGAAAGCTAAAAGAAGCTGCATTGAAGGTCGATGAGATGGATTTTGATCTCTTGAAAGCAGAAGTGGATGAAGCTGCAAAATATATTATTTTCAATCTTCGTGATCATATCTATAAGGAAAATCACATTCTCTATCCGACCGCATTGGATAGTATAGCAGATAAGGAAGTATGGAATGATATGAAGGTAAGATGTGATCAAGTTGGATATTGCAGTTTTACACCAGAGAGATAATTACTTTATTGAATAATGAGGAGGAAGCTATTTATGTCACAGTTTAATGCACAGGTAGATGCAAGAAAATATGAACCAAGGGATAAACATGATGTTATTTTTCAAACCTTTGAAGGCTTGAAGCCAGGTGAAAAAATGGAGTTAATCAACGATCATGACCCACGCCCTCTATATTACCAGATGCAGGCAGAATATACGGATCAATATGAATGGGAATACCTCGAGGAAGGCCCTGAAGTATGGCGTGTTTCAATCGGTAAAAAATAGCTTATGATTTTTATCCAACGTAGACACGCTCTCGCTCGATTGTCGCTCATAGCGGTACATAAGACCCCGGCAGACAAATATCCTTCGATATTCATCTGCCGGAGCCTAAATACCGATGGCGACAAACGTTCTACTTATGGATTAAAAATCATACTTATTTTCCCTAAAATAGATATAAGGTTAAAAACGGGGCAGTTGCATAATAAATAAGGGTATACCCAATATGCAACAGCCCCTACTTTTCTTTATGTAATATTTTGCTTTTGCATCATAATTTCATCATAAATTCTTTCTGAGGTATCCGGATGATATCCATAAGTGAGAAATACATCAAGTAAATATGGTGAAAAGGATAAATCATTCAGCCACCATGAAAAAGCCATAGCCCCCATCTTACTTAATGCTCGTATTGGTAACTTAAATTTATACTTCACAATTGGTATTGTATATAATATAAACTTTTTCTTTCGGGAATAAATAGCTTCTTCATAAATGCCTTCCATATAGTGATAGATTTCATTCGCTAGAAGTATATTGGCAATATCCCGCTTATCCACTAATTTACCTTTTTTATTTGTTAGTATTAATCGACTGGATTCCCTTTTTAATAAATTAAATGTAGACTTAGATTTTTTAATGGGATCCTCCATTAATATAATTTTTTGCGGAGGGATAAAGAGGGCAAACTTTGATTGAAAATTGTATCCTTGATTGTTACTGTCATGGCACCAATATTTTTCCTGATCACTATGATCAATCTGAATATCCAACCCCATCTTCATCGCGATTGTTATTGCATCTCTAGTGTGATATTTCTCCATAATTTTTTGGGCATAATGCTCTGCACAATTTTTTGCCTCCATAGCCCAAGCAATCATGTCTTCCTGGCTAATTTTATCCCTAAGTATATCCTTTGAAAAGGAATAAAGTCCCCATATTTCATTATCCAAATAAAGTAAGTCCATAAGCATTTCCACTAGTGACTTAGCCATCTCTCCTCCGATATCCTTATAAAGTCAGCATTGCTATCCCATGGTGCTTTTCTTTATAACAATCATTGGTGTCTAATGTTTTTATGGATTGTACATCTTCTATTTCATTTATATTCAAGCTAGGAAATTCTATGATAATCCATCTACCTATAAACTAGATCAAGCATTATTTAGAAACATTTTAGATCTCCTTATATACATATAAAAAAACCTTCTCCATAATCAGCGAGAAGGTTTTCCAATGCTCTACATTTCTATACTCTACTTTACCCTGAATTATTCATGGTAATAAAAAATGTATAAGTTCTATTGCCAAAAGTTACTATCAACATTTTATAGACATTAATACCAGCAAGATGAGTCAAAAAAGGGCGCAATATCCCTGTTGGATGCAAAAATATCTATAAAACTGTCAAGGTTCATTGCTTACACTATTCCAACTTTACTTGAAGCTGAGTGATATTCTTCATTATCACATAAAACTCTGTTTTATAAGGACAGCTACTGCAAAGTTTGAATGTGATATACCTGGCTGACCGAACAACTCTGGCAGCAATCTTAATCAGCTTTAACCGGAGGGTATCGATCCTGAGTTTTCTCATATTTGCAGGAAGAACCAGCCGCCTGA
>JAAYQP010000023.1 GCA_012519195.1 Clostridiales bacterium
ATAAGGTATTTACAATATTTCCAGCAATACCAAAGGTACCCTTAATTGCACTAGGAACGGTCGTAAGGAAATTCCAGCTGATTGAGGACATCCCTTTGATGGCAACATATCCTACAATTCCTGCTAGAAGAAATATGGATATTGATGCGCAGAAATATATAATTCCATGGATAAATCCATCCAAGGGACGGTTTCGTTTTTCATAAATACTATTAACTGTCACCATCCTTATTACCTCCCTTCATGACCTTATTGAGGATCAGATTGATTAAGATAATAAATGCAAACAAGACTAAACCAATCGTAAAAAGAACATCCCGATGGGTATCGGTTGCATAGGACATCTCAGAAACCACTGCTGTGGTTAAAAAGCGTACTGAGTTAAATGGAAGCGGAAAATTAGCGCCATTACCGGCTACTAAACTTATGGCCATTGCTTCTCCAATCGCTCTACCTACCCCAAGAACAATTGCTGTTACTATTCCGGATTTCGCTGCAGGTATTAATACTCGAAAGATTGTCTGTATGTGGGTTGCTCCCAATGCTAGAGATGCTTGCTTGTAATAGTGCGGCACTGCTCTTAATGAAGATTCACTTATATTTATTACGGTAGGTAGAATCATAATAGCTAAAACCAATACCGCCGATATAAGATTGGATCCTCCGGTAAATTGATGGTTAGGATCGTCCTTAAACAATGCCATCTCCATTTTATAAATAAAGGGGTTTAGTACCAGAATACCTAGTAAACCATAGATTACCGAAGGAATCCCTGCTAATAATTCGACCGCCGGCTTTACAATTGCAGCCAATGACCTTGGTGCAGTCTCCGCTAAGAATACGGCAGTTAAAACACCGATTGGAACACCGATTAAAATTGCAAGAAAGGTTCCGATAATTGAAGTAAGAATGATATAAAGGATTCCATAGCTTGGTTGGGCCGCATTTGGTGTCCATACCCTACCAAACAAAATATCCTTTAGACCCACTTCAAAAATTGCTGGCGTCCCACTGATGATCATATAGATACTTATTGAAAATACTGCCAGAACGGCAAAAAGAGCGCAGAGAGTAAAGATTACTCCTGCGACCTTTTCTATATTATTTTTTGTTTTATAGCTACCAATAATAGAAAAACTTCTATCACTCATATTGACTACTCCTTATCTTATAAATTATTATTATGCTGAAATTAAACCTACACTCTCAATTAATGCTTTTCCCTCATCGGATTTCATATATTCGAAAAAGATCTGAACCAAATCATTTTGCTCAGAAATCTCACCTTTGGTCGCCATTACAAAGGGACGGCTTAAGAGGTAATCTCCTGCTTTTATATTTTCTGGTGTAGCCTCAACACCTTCTAGGTTTACAGCGATTACACTATTATCCAATACATCAAGGGAGACATAGCCGATTGCTCCTTCTGTAGAAGCTACTTTAGCCATAACACCTCCGGTACTATTTATTTCGTTTGAATATTTTGCCATATCTTCGATTTCAAGAATTTCTTCAAAAGCACCTCTTGTACCAGAGCCAGACTCCCTACCAACTACAACAATGGGCTGGTCTGCTCCTCCTACTTGGCTCCAATTATTAACCTCACCTTTATAAATCTGGATTAACTGATCCTTTGTTAAATTGGTTACGGTATTTGCTTTATCCACGATAACAGCGATTCCGTCAATTGCTATGATATTTTCTACAGCTCCAGATTGTTTTTCACTATCTTTAAGGTTCCTGGATGCATTGCCGATGTCAACAGTTCCAGCAATAACAGCCTCAACACCAGCACTGGATCCAATAAACTCTGCAGAAACAATTACTCCAGGATACTCCACCATAAATGCTTCCGCAGCAACATTTGCAAGTTTCTCCATCGAGGTGGATCCGGACATGGTGATCGATCCACTTAGATCTTTTGTAAAATTATTATCCTTTCCCTTATTTATATCTCTTGTATCATTTGTATCCAAACTTTGATTGGAATCTTCCTTACTGTTATCTGTTGAACAAGCACTGAGTGCTACGACAAATAATGCAGATGTTAAGAATAAAACGATTACATTTTTTATTTTCTTTTTCATAAATATTCTCCTTTTTGCTTTATCCACTTTTGACTACAGTGCTAATTTAGCATGATTGTTTCTATCAAAAAATCATGATTCAGTTTAGATTTTGTTAAATTTAAGTAAAGTACCTTCCTAGCATCATAGGATTATTATTCTTAAATATGATATTTCTATACGATTCATGGATTTCTACAGTTTTAATCCTAGAATCAAAAAAGATGTGGAAGTAAAATCTACTTTACTTTCACATCTTTTTACATACACAACTTTATTAACGTGCCTGGCGGGATTCGAACCCACGACCTTCCGCTTAGGAGGCGGACGCTCTATCCTGCTGAGCTACAAGCACAAAAGTAACATAACTATATTACTATTACTTGACTTTTTCGTCAATATCCTAACCAATAAAATTTTGATTCTAGCCTAGAATCTGGAGAATTCAGGCTAGAATCTAGCTTTTTGTAATATAAACAACTTATACTTCCTTATTGGACTCAGAAAATGCAATATTTCCTTGCATCCATATATTACCCTTAAATCTTCTTCCCGGTAATGGCTCTCCCAACAGATCATTTTTATTAATACATAATCGGAAAGGGATATCATTACAGGAAAGCTGTAAATCATAAATTTCTTCCTTAGTGTAGGAATTGACAATTTTATTACTTTCTAATATGGTAGCAATAATACTATAATTATCTGATTCCGATCCAAAGGGAATAAAACAAGTATCTACAATCGAATAGATATCTTCCTTCTTTGCTCTTCTTGTTACAGTAGCAAACAAATCAATATCATCTATCGTTAAATTATCTATGGCTTCCTGATTTCCTTTTTTCGCTTCTGCAATAAGTTTATTTCTATATTTCGCCTCAGCACTACTATTTCTAACCTGTACCTCATCCTTCTCAATGGGAAGTAAGATCCTCCCCTCTAGGGATAACGCAGATAGAGTGATTGGAAAAGGTGTAGTAAATGGCATCTTATACTTCTTCTTTTCCAGATATTCTACTACATTCTGTAGATAAAAAATTAAGGATACACCAAGACGGTAATCATCACACATTCCGGTATAAGCATCTGTATCCACTCTTTTATTAATACCAACCTCTTCTCTTGTACTAAGGCTCTGTCCCACCAGATAGGGGAAGTAATGTTCCATATGGAACTCATCCAGTTCATCTTGCTCTCCACGCAATGTTATTCCTATACCGTCTGCATATTCCATGGAGATCTCTGCCAAGGTTAGTTTTTCATTTAACTGTATTATCTTTCTTCTGTTTGCATTTTCTATAATATCCTTAAATAGATTATTTAACTCTACTCTATGATTTATATTACTAAAGCCAATTGCTCTCATATAACTATGCATATCTTTCACCTGCCATTCTATCTAATATTACATCTATCTAATATTACATCTATTATTACATGATCTATATACAAGCAGTATACTTTATAAATAATGATAATTCCTATTATATATTACGCTTCTATATATTATATCATGAACAAAAAACATGTTCATGATCTTGTTGCTCCGCTCGGATAATGCAAGCAAGTTGCTTATCTTCACTACGCTATCATTATATCATGAACAAAAACATGTTCATGATCTTGGTACTCCGCTCGGATAATGCAAGCAAGCTTGCTTATCCTCACTACGCTATCATTATATCATGAACAAATAACATGCTCATGATCTTGTTACTCCGCTATCTTAATACAAGCAAGCTTACTTATATATCATGTGCTAATTATTTATATCACATTTTAATCATACTGACAAGCTTTCTTACAAAAAAGGCCTTTATAATGCAGAAGGTAATGATTACTTCTACACTTATAAAGCCCCTTTAAAAATCCACGCTTCATACCAAAAAACAGGATTTAATCCACAAATATTTTAATTATCCACATATAAATAATAATTCAGCTTAATCAAGGATTGTACCCGTAATAAAAAGAGTTAATTCCTTCGTTAAATCCTTTTCAATCCATTGACTAGGTTTTTTTCCTTCCTTATTTTGAATAATTCGAATTACCGGTCTGGTGGGACACTTGGGATTTTGGCGAAGTACAATTCCAATCTCATTTTCATTTGTCGTAACCAGAGCACCTGTAGGATAGGCTGCTACAGAGCTGACAAAGGCTTTTACCACAGCAAAATCAAATTTAACACCGGCTTGGCTAACAATATAATCTATTGCATCATGAACCTTCATCTTGCTCGTTAAATTCCCATAGACCTTACTATCAAATTCATCACAAACAGCTGCTATCTTACTACCAATCTTAATCTTATTCTCTTTTAAATGGAAAGGGTATCCAGAGCCGTCCAACCTCTCATGATGGCTTATTACGATATCTTTTGAAACGGGTGATATCCAGTCCATCTTTTCTATAGCAGAATAACCATATATAATATGTTTCTTTATTTCTTTTCTTTCTTTATCAGTGCAAGTTTCTATATCTAAGTTTTGATAATCCAAACTTATGTAGGAAAAACCGATATCATGAAGTAGACAACCAATTGCTATTTCTCTAATTTTTTTCTTAGGAATTTTTAATTTAAAGGCTAAAATCACTGCAAGAGCGCAAACATTTAAGGAATGGGAGTAGGTACTTTCATTTTTATTACGAATGCTGGATAGATTATAGATTACTTCTGGCTCTTGCATAATATCATAGATTATTTCATCTGCGATCTCAGTGATTTCCTCCAAGTCTGAATTATTTTCATAGGAATACTTTTGGAGAATGCTTTGAACTGCTTTTTGGCATTGTTCCTTAATTTGCAATTCTAAGCTATCCATTAAATTAACACCTTGCCCGATTTCATCCTCTACGTAGATATATTCAATATCCAAATCCTTCAAGCGGCTTACATATTCTCTTCTGACTATTGTACCTGCCGTCATTAATACCGTATCATTTTCATTCAATATATCCTTTGCTAGCAGTTCATTACCTTTAACAGAATCCAATGAGATAATCCGCATTGTTACCTCCTTCATATTTCCAGTCATCTTCTCTAATGTGTAATTTCAGTTTTATTTTTATAATAATATTGGATTGATATATTAAAAGCCAACATCTCAAAGATGATTTAATAAAAAATTTATCTCTTTTCTTAATGACAAAATTGATTAGCAATTTATAAAACTAATTTTATTGTTGGGCATATCCATTATTTTTCTTCTATTTTATAGATTATTTTTATGTCTTTCAAATAATTTATTTTTAATTAATCCTATTTTACCATATATTATTTATTTTTGTATATAATCCATAAGATTTAATAATTCTTACATAAATTTTTATTGTTATTTTTTTAACAAATATTCTTTACAAAATAAAACTTTTCTGCTATATTCATCTTAGAAACTCTTGTTAAAGTTTTAACAAGTAAAAAGGAGGATTTGTTTATGTCAAATATACCTAACCCTAAGGAACATGTTGATTCATTAGTAAAAAATGCACTCATTGCTTTAGATGAGTTTTTAACCCTTGATCAGGAAACAATTGATAAAATCGTTCATGAGATGGCATTAGCAGGTCTGGAAAAGCAACAGACTCTTGCAAAAATGGCTGTAGAAGAAACAAAAAGAGGTATTTATGAAGATAAGATAACAAAAAACATTTTTTCCACTGAATATGTATGGCATTCTATCAAATACCAAAAAACCGTAGGAATTATCGAAGATAATGAAGAAGAGGATTATATGATTGTTGCAGAACCAGTTGGCGTAGTAGCTGGTGTAACACCCGTAACCAATCCTACTTCAACTACTATGTTTAAGTGCCTGACCTGTATTAAAACAAGAAATCCAATTATCTTCGGTTTCCATCCCGGAGCTCAAAAGTGTTCTGTTGAGGCAGCAAAAACCCTACTTGACGCTGCTGTAAAGGCAGGTGCACCCAAAAATTGTATTCAATGGATTGAGTATCCATCGGTAGAGGCAACACAGACACTTATGAATCATCCTGATGTATCGATGATTCTTGCTACTGGCGGAGCAGGTATGGTAAAACAAGCATATTCTTCTGGAAAACCTGCACTTGGTGTTGGTCCTGGTAATGTACCATGCTATATAGAAAAAACCGCTAATTTAAAAAGAGCTGTCAATGACTTAGTACTTTCCAAATCTTTTGACCATGGAATGATCTGTGCTTCAGAGCAAGCAGTAATAATCGATACTGCAGTGTATTCAGATGTCATTAATCTAATGGAAAAAGCAGGTTGTTATTTTGCAACTAAGGAAGAGATTAAGCGTCTAGAGCCTATCATCATAAATCCTTCTACAGGAGCTGTAAATCCAGCTATTGTTGGGCAATCACCAGTAAAAATTGCTGCAATGGCAGGAATTACAATTCCTGAACATACAAAAGTTCTTTGTACGGAATTAGATGGTGTTGGACCGGATTATCCTCTTTCAAAAGAAAAATTATCTCCTGTATTAGCTGTCCTAAAAGCAAAAACTACGGAAGATGGTTTAAATCTATGTGAAAAGATGATTTTATTAGGTGGTATGGGGCACTCTTCCGTAATCCATTCCAATGATAATAATGTAATTAATAAATTTTCTAATCGCATGAGAACAGGGCGAATTATCGTTAACTCTCCTTCTACCCATGGGGCAATAGGCGATTTATATAATACGAATATGCCTTCCCTCACCTTGGGCTGTGGTACTTATGGTGGCAACTCAACCACTCATAATGTATCTGCTGTAGATCTTGTTAATTACAAGCGTGTTGCAAAAAGGAGAGTAAATATGCAATGGTTTAAGGTACCCAGTAAAATATATTTCGAATCAGGATCTATCGCTTACCTTTCTAAAATGCCTGAAATCTCCCGGGCTTTCATAGTAACAGATCCATCTATGAAAGAGCTGGGATATGTCGATAAGATATTGTACCAACTTAGAAAGCGCTCGGATCATATTCATTGTGAGATTTTTGATCAAGTGGAACCAGATCCTAGCATAGATACAATATTAAAGGGAGTTGAAGTTATGAGGCCCTTCCAACCGGATGTTATCATAGCACTCGGTGGAGGTTCCGCTATTGATGCGGCCAAGGGTATGTGGCTCTTCTATGAACATCCTGATGCTGACTTTAAAAATATGGCTCTGAAATTCTTAGATATCCGTAAACGTACCTACAAATTCCCGACATTAGGGAATAAGCTTAAATTTGTAGCTATTCCAACAACATCCGGAACAGGTTCTGAAGTTACTTCCTTTGCTGTTATTTCGGATAAAAAGGAAAACAAAAAATATCCTCTTGCTGACTATGAACTAACACCTGATGTAGCAATTATTGATCCTGATTTTGTTATGACTGTTCCTAAAAACTCTACTGCTTGGACAGGTATGGACGTATTAACCCATGCTTTTGAGGCCTATGTATCTACCCTAGCCTCTGACTATACAGACGCTCTGGCGATTCATGCAATTGATATGGTCTTCCGGTACTTAAAAGACTCCTATGATCAAGGAGCGGAAAATCCAATTGCTCGTGAAAAGATGCATAATGCTTCTACCATTGCTGGAATGGCATTTACCAATGCTTTCTTAGGTATCAATCATTCACTTGCTCATAAACTGGGAGGAGAATATCATATACCACATGGTTGTGCGAATGCAATCTTACTGCCTCATGTAATTCGCTATAATGGTGTCGATTGTCCTACAAAGTTTACGTCCTGGCCAAAATATGAAAGCTATATTGTAGGAGATAAAATTTATGAATTAATGAAAAAATTAGGTTATCATCCAAAGAACAATGCTGATGCAGTAGAAGCCCTTGCTCAAAAAGTCGAGGAGTTAAACAAACATCTAGGTATTCCTGCTACATTAAAGGAATACGGTATTGATGAAAAAGATTTTAACTCTAAACTTTCTACATTAGCAGATCTAGCTTTTGGTGATCAATGTACTACTGCTAATCCTAGAATGCCATTAGTTAGCGAACTTGAAGAAATTTATCTCTTAGCATACTATGGTAAAGATAATCTTCCAAAGAAGAATAAAACAGAATCCAACTAGATGATATATCTCTGCATCAATGTATAATTCACTATTAAATTAATTCGAAAAAACATAAAATCTGCTATACAAGGTTATCATCAAAATGGGGCAATCGCAAAAACGAATGCGACTGCCCCATTTTATAATACTATTAATATATAATCCAATTTAGGCCATAAAATTATTACTGTTAATTGCTAAATCTAGTGCCTTTTTTTCATCTTCTGAAAGTTCAAGAAATGATTCTCCCTTAATTATTTCTTTTAAATAGGTGTAGCAACCTTCTCTACTACTATGTACTGAATTCAATATGATTCCAGTATTATTATTATCAAGCAAGGCTAAAACAAAGCTTAGTTTTCCTCCCATTTCCCTAAATGCATCATATTTTACAATGCCCATTTTTTGATAAGTAATCAATAAATTTTCTTGTATTTTCTCTAGTTCAGAATGTAATAGTTTAACATCGGATTTTAGAATATCGATATCATTAAATCTATTCAATATCTGATCCTCTAAGGTTTTACCATCGCTTCCTTCCATAAATTTTTTATATTTTCGGTTTAGTTTACTTTGTTTTACCAGCAAAACTATCATAGTAATAAATAATATAGATGAAAAAGCAAGTAACCCTAGGATGATATAGTTCAGATTATTATTAATAATATCAATTACATTCATAATTTCTCCTCCATACGTATCTTATTATTTTTTTCATAAATTGAATAATTCAATTTAATAAGCATATCTTGATATACATTTCCTACTCTATGTACTTTCAATAATGGTTTTTCCAAGGTGGAGAATAGATTTCACATGGGTCTGCTATGCAAGAGATTGAAATAATTCTATAAGCCTTTCTAATTCTTCAATCGAATAGTAATCTATTTCAATTTTCCCAGTATTGTTCTTATTCTTACGTATTGAAACCTTTGTGCCTACGATATTTCTAATCTTTTCTTCTAACTCTCGGTAAATAATTCGATCTTCAATCGTTACTGCTGTTTCTTTATGTGGCTTTACTTTGAGCATTTCCTTGACTAGTTTTTCCGTATCCCTTACACTAAGTTTCTCATCAAAGATCTTACATGCCAAATTGTATTGTTTTTCAGAATCTTCTATGGGTAATAGGGCTCTAGCATGCCCACTGGAGATCATATCGTCAATCAACATCTGTTGGATTTTTTCATCCAATTTAAGAAGTCTCATAGAATTCGTTATTGCTGCTCTACTCTTTGACACTCTTTCAGCTACCTCATCTTGTTTAAGATTAAATTCTTTAATTAATCTTTGGTAAGCCATCGCTTCTTCTATCGGATTTAAATCCTCTCTTTGAATATTTTCAATTAAAGCAATCTCTACAACTTCCTGAGCATTATATTCCTTAATTATTGCAGGAACTTTCTTTAATCCAGCAATTCTAGCAGCACGCCATCTTCTTTCTCCTGCTATAATTTCATAGTACTTGTCCCTTTTTTGAAGTATCAAGGGCTGTATTACTCCATATAATTTTATTGAATCTGCTAGCTCTAGCAAGGAATCTTCATTAAAATTCTTTCTTGGTTGTGTTTTATTCGGTTCAATTTGATTAATATCAATCAATGTTTCACGTGAAACATTTTCTTTTTTCTCCGTTTTGTTTTTAATAATGGGCTCTGGTATCATACTATCAAGACCCTTACCTAGTCCCTTCTTTACTGCCATTTTCTCCTCCTTTGAAAACTGCTTATAATACTACTATTCCTTTATATGTTATAGGATATAAAATATATATGTAAAGATGTAATATAAGATCTCATACTCAGCATATAAGCTAGGTCTATATCAGATAATTCTTTCCCTTATTTTTTTCGTTTTATTAGCTTTCTTTTAGATCTTCTTTCTTCTCGGATTTCAGTTGCTGCAACAAGATCATTACTTTCCTTTTCTATAACTTCATCGGCTAGTTCACGGTATCCTTCTGCACCAGATGATTTTGGATCATAGATATTTATTGGAACACCATGACTAGGAGCTTCAGCAAGTCTAACATTCCTAGGAATTATTGTCTTATAGATATTCTGTTTTAAGTTTTCTTTTACATTTTCAACAACTTGTAAAGAAAGATTCGTCCTGGCATCAAACATTGTAAACACAACACCCTCAATATCTAGTGTTGGATTAAGTCTCTGTTTTACAAGATTAATCGTATGAATTAATTGAGTTAATCCTTCTAATGCATAAAACTCACATTGTATCGGTACAAGAACAGTATCAGCTGCAGTCATTGCATTTACTGTCAGTGTACTTAATGATGGTGGGCAGTCTATTAATATAAAATCATATTTATCTCGTTCTTGATCTAAATGTTTTTTTAATATGTATTCCCTATCATCAATTCCAATCAATTCTATTTCGGCACCAGCCAGATTTACATTGGAAGGTATTACATCGAGGTTTTCAAATTGATCTACAATCCTACACTCATCAATTGAACATTCTCCTATCATCAATTGGTAGATTGAGTTTTTTAGATTCATCTTATCAATGCCTAGACCACTGGATGTATTCCCCTGTGGATCAACATCAACGACAAGTACTCTTCTCCCTTTCTCAGCTAAACAAGCTGATAAGTTAATAGCAGTTGTTGTTTTACCCACTCCACCTTTTTGATTTGCAATCGCAATGATTCTTGCCATATTACCCCCACCTTTCTGGTTAATGCTTAAAATAATAATCTTCTATCATAAAACAAAACTATAATTATTTAAATTATATACTTTCAACTAATTCCAAAGTATATTTACATGATAAAAACAATAATATGTAAGTTTATACACAATCTTTATTATAGCATCAATTATAAGTTATATCTATATGAAATTTGTTAGAATCCTCTTTTTCCTTATTAGTTAATTATAAATTTAAGAATAATAATTTAATTATATAAATAAAAGGCTAAAATAGAAACTTTTATGTCTATCATTCC
>JAAYQP010000179.1 GCA_012519195.1 Clostridiales bacterium
TATTTTCAAAAATAATCAGTAAGATTTACAATTAATTATTGACATTTTGAAATCTCAGCGGTAGGATTAGCCTATTAATACTTCATAGCTGATATGTTAAGAAGTATTGCTTATAAAACATATGGGGGTATACTACTATGGGGAGTATAAAAAAAGTATCTTTGCTTGCTATGATTGCAATGGTAATCCTGTCCTTTACTAATTTATTTGGCATACCAATTTCATCACTATGTATATTTATAGGACTTGCATTTTTCTTTATTAACAATACACTTGCAAAGCAACCAACAAAAGGCAGTGGACTTGATTTAGGAGCAATAAGTAATAATTTAAAGGATAGGAGAATTTGGATTTGGATACTTCTTCCCATACTAGTGAATGCTGCCTGCGTTACCTTATCCCTTTTGTTTATTCCTGAGTACATAGAATTTGAAACTGCTAGGGCAGGCCAATTCGTCTCTGTTGAGATTAGTCTTTCATCAATACTTCTATTCTTCGTTTTTGCTTTAGGTGAAGAGATTGCCTGGAGGGCATTTTTTCAACAACAATTAAATAAAGCCCTACCGCTGGTACCCGTACTTATTATCTCCTCATTACTTTTTACACTGGGCCATTTCCAATCCGGCCCGATTAGGGTCGTTCTATTTGGACTAACCTTTACTTTTATTAATAGCTGTTTGTACGGCGTCATCTTTCATAAAACGCAGAATGCATGGATCAGTACGATAGCCCATTATGCTGCAAATATGTTTGAAGTTCTTCTTTATGTATTAATCCGTTAATCTTATATTGATATTATATTAGGAACGCCTGCCCCGCCTGCGTTCCTATTTATTTACATTAAATTAGTAGGCTATAGCAGTTATCCTTGTTATTAGTGTTAGAATAGCTGTAATTTCGAGCTTATGGATTGACAATACTTTAACAAAATAATATAATAAAATTATATTTGTTAATTATTTGATAAACTCTTCTACTTATCAATATTATTAAATAATGATTTCAGCTAACAATAATTAATAATCTGCGAAGTGAAGAAAATGTGGAGGATTTTTAAATCTATTACTCGGCAAATTTAAGTCTGCACTGCACACGTAAACTTGTAATTCACAAAATAAAAATGCAGCAAAAAAGGAGGAAAAATATGAATGTCTATGTTTGTGTCGGGAGTTCCTGTCATTTAAAGGGATCCTATGATGTAATTAAATTATTAAAGGAAGCACTTGCGACTCATCATTTGGAGGATAAGGTTCATCTCTCAGCAGCCTTTTGTCTTGGACAATGTAAAGACGGCGTATCCGTTAAGATAGATGATGAAATTGTATGCAGTGTATCGCAAGAAAACTTTGAGGACTTTTTTAACCAGCGAATACTTAAACATGTTTAATACATAGGTACGATTTTTGAAAGTGAGAACAACAAAATGGATTATTACATACAACTTAAAAAAGCTAATTGCAAGAATTGTTATAAATGTATCCGACATTGTCCGGTAAAGTCGATCCGATTTGCCGATCATCAAGCACACATTGTAAAAGACCAATGTATTCTTTGTGGGGAATGCGTTGTTGTCTGCCCACAGAATGCAAAACAAATTAAAAATGATGTATCCATCGTCAAGGATATGATTCAAAAGAGCAGACCGGTTTATGCTAGTATTGCCCCTTCTTTTGTTGCAAATTTCGAGGGAGCCGATATAAAGTCGATGGAGGCAGCACTCAAAAAGCTTGGTTTTTCAGGTGCCTTCGAAACAGCCCTTGGTGCCACCATTGTAAAAAAACAGTATGAAGAAATGATACGTCAAAACAAAGCAAAGATTATCATCTCCTCCTGCTGTCACTCCGTCAATTCATTGATACAGAAATACTATCCTGAGGTACTGCCCTATCTTGCAAATGTAATTTCACCAATGCAAGCCAATTGTTTATCTATTAAGGAAATGCATCCAGATGCCTCTATCGTATTTATAGGTCCCTGTATCTCGAAAAAAGAGGAAGCCGATCAATATCCTGATATTGTAGATTGTGTTCTTACCTTTGAGGAATTATCTGGCTGGATGGAGGAGGAGGGTGTAACCCTTAGCAAATCCATTTCTATGGATGATTCTGATGAAGGAAGAGCAAGACTCTTTCCAATCCCCGGAGGGATTATTCGATCTATGGATACCTGGAATACCGATTTTGATTATCTAGCAATCGATGGAACGGAAAACTGTATCCGTGCATTAAACGATATTATACAGGGAAATATAGAAAACTGTTTTATAGAAATGTCCGCTTGCTTGGGAAGTTGTACCGGCGGCCCGGCTATTGACAAGGAGCGGAGAAAACCTGTTGCCGACTATATTGCCGTAAACCGCTATGCCCGTAAAAAGGATTTTTCTATCCAGGTACCTACTGAAAACATTTTGAAGAAAAACTTTCCTTATCTGGGACAAAGCAATCCAATGCCCGGTAGTAGTGCAATTAAAGAGATCTTGCATAAAATGGGAAAATCATCACAGGATCAGGAGTTAAACTGTGGAAGCTGTGGATATAATACCTGTCGGGAAAAAGCTGTTGCCGTGTTACAAGGGAAAGCCGACTTAACCATGTGCCTTCCTTTCTTAAAGGAAAAGGCCGAAAACTTCTCTGATAATATTCTTTATAATATGCCAAATGGTGTATTAGTTTTAGACGAGGATCTCATCGTTCAACAGATTAATCGTGCAGCGAAGGAAATTCTCAATCTAAAAAGTAAAAATGATATCCTGGGTGCGCCCGTTGTCCGCATCCTTAATCCGTCCATTTATCTTGAGGTGATGACTACTGGTAAGAATATTCATGATCGACACACCTACCTGGCAGAATATCAAAGATATGTGGAAGAAACAATAATCTATGATAGAACCTATCATATTATCATTAGTATTATTCGGGACATTACCGTAGAGGAAATAGCAAGAATAAAGAAAGAAGAAGTTAGCAGGCAAACCATAGATATTACGGATAAAGTAATTGAAAAACAGATGCGTGTTGTTCAGGAAATCGCTTCCTTGCTTGGGGAAACCACAGCCGAAACGAAAATAGCACTTACGAATCTTAAGGAGACCTTAAAAAATGAATAATCTCTGTACGGATGTAGGATATCTCAGCATCAATAAATATGGGGAGCAGCTCTGTGGAGATACCGTGGATATCGCCTGTCAGAATGAAAATTCGCTGGTTTTGGTTCTTGCGGATGGACTTGGAAGTGGTGTTAAGGCTAGTATATTATCTACACTTACTTCCAAGATTATCTCAACCATGCTGGCTAACAATATGACCATCGAGGATTGCGTAACCACTGTTGTTTCTACCCTTCCCGTTTGTGAGAAAAGAGGTATCGCTTATTCTACCTTTACAATTATCCATGTTGTTGACAATAAAACCGCAGAAGTGATACAATACGATAATCCCCATGTCATATACCTACATAATGGTCGTAATTATGAATATGATAAAATCAATCTGACAATTGGCGATAAGAGTATTTATAAATCTAAGATTGAACTATCTCCGGGAGATGTCCTAGTCGCAATGAGCGATGGTGCAATCTATGCAGGAGTAGGAAATGCTCTTAATTTCGGATGGCAAAGGACAAATATAATTGAATTTCTAGAAGCTGTATATGATGATAGCTACTCTGCTAAAATGCTCTCTTCGATTCTCATTGACCAATGCAGCCAGTTATATGATAATATACCTGGGGATGATACGACATTCGCAACCATAAAGATACGAAAAAGAAAACCGATAAATCTTATGATAGGTCCACCCTCAAATTCGAACGATGTGAATAAAATGATGACCTTGTTCTTTGCTAAGGATGGAAAACATATCGTATGCGGAGGAACGACTTCGTATCTTGCAGCGCAGTATCTTGGTAAAGAAATCCATACAGAACTCGATTATGTGGACCCTGAAATTCCTCCGATATCCAAAATTGAAGGAGTTGAGTTGGCAACCGAGGGTGTAATCACAATTAATCGTGTTCTTTCCTATGCCAAGAATTATGTCGATGATAGCAACTGCAATACCCAGTGGAAACTTCAAAAGGATGGTGCTTCCCTGATTGCCAATCTTCTTTTTGAGGAATCTACGGACATTAATTTTTATGTAGGTAAAGCCATTAATCCTGCCCATCAAAATCCTGAGCTTCCTATAAATTTTAGCATTAAAATGAGACTCATTGATGAACTAGCAGATTGCCTGATAAAGATGGGAAAAAGAGTGAATGTAAGTTATTTTTAATTGTTTGGCTTTAGCTACATCCATAGAAAGGAACAACATGAGAAAATTTGATACAAAAGTGCAACATTTAAAATACAAGGTTTTAAGAGAAGTAGCCAGAAGTGCATTCCAAGATGATTTACATCATGCAGTTTATGAGATTCCCAAGAAAATCGTGCAAGGTCCGGAAGCAACCATGCGATGCTGCATCTATAAAGAACGAGCTATTGTAGGGGAACGTATCAATTTAGCTCTTGGGGGAAACCATGAAAATCCCAATGTAATTGAAGTATTAGACATTGCCTGCGATGAATGTCCGGTGGGCGGTTATGAAATAACAGATGCCTGCAGAGGTTGTATCGCTCATCGATGTGAGGACGTCTGTAAGCGCGGCGCCATCACCTTCGATATGCACCAGAAAGCAGTTATTGATAAAGAAAAATGTGTAGAGTGTGGTAAATGCGCTCAGGTATGCCCTTTTACTGCAATCCGTAATCAAAAACGCCCCTGTCAGAATGCCTGCAAGATAAAAGCAATCAGCATGGACGATGATAAGAAGGCGCTAATCGATAATGACAAATGTATCACCTGTGGTGCCTGCGTATATCAGTGCCCCTTTGGAGCTATCATGGATAAATCCTTTATCGTAAATGTCATTCAAATGATAAAGGAAAGTAACAACAATAAAAACTATAAGCTATATGCAGTCGTTGCACCATCGATCGCTAGCCAATTTAGTTATGCAAAGCTAGGTCAGATTATCAGTGCAATCAAAAAGCTGGGATTCCATACGGTAATTGAGGCCGCCCTTGGTGCTGATATGGTAGCTGATTCAGAGGCTGAGGAGCTAATGGAAAAAGGCTTTTTAACCAGCTCCTGCTGTCCTGCCTTTGTTGCCTATATTAATAAGCAATTCCCAACAATGGAAAGACACATTTCCCATAACCCATCGCCGATGACTGCCATGGCAAAATACATAAAGAAAACAGACCCCAACTGCAAGGTTGTTTTTATTGGCCCTTGCACTGCTAAGAAAATGGAAATGCAGCGCCCAGAGGTTGCTCCCTATGTCGACAGTGTACTAACCTTTGAAGAACTGCAGGCTTTGATTGATAGCCAAGACATGAATCTAGAGGAATTGCCATTGGATACTTTAGATAATGCCTCCTATTACGGGAGAATATTTGCAAGAAGCGGTGGATTATCAGAAGCTGTAAAAGAAGCAATTAAAGAAAAGGGCAGGGAGGATTTTAATCTCAATGCAATCGCCTGCGACGGTATTGAGGCTTGCCGTACTGCCTTATTAAAGGCTTCAAAAAATGTCCTTCCGAACAACTTTATTGAAGGAATGGCATGTGTCGGAGGCTGTATCGGTGGTGCCGGATGCCTTACCCACGGAGAGAAAAATAAGAATGAAGTAGATAATTACGGTAGGGAAGCCTGGGAGAAAACAATTCAGGATGCGATAGCTCCCTATATAAATTAAGATTTTAAATGATTGGTATGAGAAAATAATCAAATTACCAACATATTTAATAAGCGGCTGCATTAATTTTGCAACCGCTTATATTTTCGCTTATATTTACGCTTATATTTTATAGATTAATTTACATTAAATAAGTTAATTTAACCATTTAAAATCAGGATATTTAAATAGTGCTTTCCCCTTAATCTTATCCTTCTCAACAAACTGATTCATCCAATATCTTGAGTCTAGAGAATCATTCCGGTTATCCCCCATCATAAAATAATGACCTTCAGGCACCTTATAAGGGCCAAAATCCTGGTCAAGCTGCTCCTTAACATAGGATTCTTCTAATGGTTCACCGTTAATATACACGATACCGTTCTTTCCTTCTATAGTATCACCAGGCAGGCCAATAATCCTCTTAATATAATCCTCTTCCTCTCCATCCGGATATGGGAACACAACGATATCTTCTCGCTCTGGATCTCCAAATATGTAGGATAGGCGGTAGGTTATTACCCTATCTCCTACCTGTATTGTATTTTCCATAGATCCTGTTGGCACTTCCACTTTAAATATTACAAATCGATTTATAAATAAGGATAATGCATAAGCAACAACTAAGACCAGAACCCAGCTCAAAATTTCCTTTAGAACCTGTTTATTCATTGGTATATCCCCTTTTCTTTTTCCTATTTTTCTTTATCATGCACTTTAAGCAGGTCAGTATAAGAGCAATCTGAAATATGTTTGTCTTTTATTATAGCTGTTAAAAATACTTTTGTAAATTAGAACTTCTTTTTCCTATTCTTAAGCATTTTCAACTGTAAACAAGGAATTAACTACCATCCACATACCAGGGAAAAAGTCCATGATCTGCCATACTCCAGCACCAGCAAGGCCAAACTCTGGTATTAAGCGAAACTTAGCATTCATACTTCTGATATCGTCAAAGTATACCTCATGGACTACTCCATTTGGATCAGTATAGGTATAGAATGGGACCTGTGCTACTTCATCAAATTGGATGGTCGCCCCAAACTCAGCTGCCCGTGCAATTGCTTCCTGATTGGATAAAGCCTCTGCCATAGTCTCCCCTTCAACATAGGGAAGTGCCCAATCATAAGAGTAATTAGGAATTCCCATTAATATTTTATTTGGATCAATTACTGATACACCATACTCCAATACCTGTCTTACATTGTTTAGAGGGGCCGTCGGCATAGGCGGACTGAATAAATATCCCCATTCATAGGTCATAAGCAGCACATAATCTGCAATTGCACCAATTGCAGGATAATCATGGGCTTCGTATAAGAGGCCGGTTTGCTCCCCGGATGTCTTTGGAGCTAGGGCAACCAAGGTAAGCAATCCTAGAGGCTTAAGCCGACTCTGAACATTCGCAATAAAATTAATGAAGGATTGCCGATCCTCTGGAAGAATGAACTCAAAGTCAATATCTAGCCCAACATAGCCCTTAGCTTGCATCGTTGCTATAATATTTTCTATCAAGCGATTTTGACCTTCCGGATTAACAAACATATCATGGGCAATCTGTGTATCAAAATTACCATCCGCTGTCATAGGCGCTAGCATCATAATCGGTGCAGTTCCAAACTCTTCTGCGATCCCAATAAGCTCTTCATCTTCGATCGGTACCAGATCTCCTTGGGCAGTGAAACCATAAGTAAAAAGCGATAGATAAGTTAGAAAGGATAGGGTTTTCCTAAGTACATTTCTTTGAATGAATGGATAAGCATATCCATTTATAATAATACTATCAATAGGCTCCTCATTGGCGAATGTGATTACTACTTCTTCTCCCGGGGTTAGGAACTCATCTTCTGCTATGGTGGGGTTATTTCTTAGAATTTGAGAAGGGTCTACATTATATTGCTCAGCTATGCTAAATAGGCTGTCTCCTTCTGCAACAGTATGAACTACCTCCGGTATACGAATTCCGATGCTCTGTCCTACCACTAAATTATTGGGATTGGGTAGCTCATTATCCGTTATAATTCGCTCCGCACTAACCCCAAATCGTTCTGCAATCGATTGTATCGTATCACCTGATTGCACTACATATATCTCCATTTTATACCCTCCGGCAAATTGAGCTTTATAATTAATATATGCCATGGTAGATTGGTTGTGAAATTATGATCTTTCTTTTAATAAAATTGCATCATTTTTCAAATTGACGTATAATATGTATATTAGAATTTTAGGAGGAAATTATATGAATTATTTTAAAGAAATATCCCCCGAAGCCTTAAGAAAGAATCCCTTCCAACTGATCGGTAAAGAGTGGATGTTAATTACTGCCGGAGATGAAGATAAAGTAAATTCCATGACAGCTTCATGGGGTGGCCTAGGAGTTATGTATGGAAAAAATGTTGCCTTTATTGTAGTTCGACCACAGCGTTATACAAAGGAATTCATTGATAAATTAGATACATTTTCTTTGAGCTTTTTTGAAAAGGAACATAAAAATACTTTAAAATATATGGGTAGTGTATCTGGTCGTGAAGAGGATAAGATCGAGAAGTCTGGCTTAACGGTTGAATTTATAGATGATACCCCTTATTTTAATGAAGCTAGAAATGTTCTTATCTGCAAGAAGTTATTTAGACAGGAGATGAATGGGGATGCCCTACTGGATCCTAAATTGGATAAAACCTGGTACCCTAACAAAGACTATCATATCCTATATATTGCCGAAATCACCAAGGCATTAAAGGTCGTAAGAAAACCACTCTAACGAATCGATGTACTTGAAAGGGGATACCAATGTTAACCTTTGAAAATGTCAAGAATAACCTTGCCATCCAAACCTATATTAAGAAAGCAGATGAAGCACTGATTGAATTAGGCTATACGGAACATAGCCTTGCCCATGTTGGTAAGGTTGCGAATGTTGCAAAATATATTCTTAAAACACTTAACTATTCTGATCGCGATATTGAATTAGCTCAGATTGCCGGCTACATGCATGATATTGGTAATATCGTAAATCGGCAGGAGCATGCCCAAAGCGGTGCCGTGATGGCTTTTCGACTACTTGACCAAATGGGTGCTACACCGGAGGAAAATGCCATTATAATCTCTGCCATCGGTAATCATGACGAAGCAACCGCTGTCCCAGTCAACCCAATTGCTGCTGCCTTAATCCTAGCAGATAAAACGGACGTAAGACGTAGCCGCGTAAGAAATCGAGATCTTGCCACCTTTGATATCCATGATCGGGTAAATTATGCGGTTGAGGACTCTCAAGTAGCCATCATTGATGATAATAAGGTCTTTCAATTATCCCTTACGATTGATACCTCCATCAGCCCGGTTATGGATTATTTTGAAATTTTCTTAAATCGAATGATTCTTTGCAAGAAAGCAGCCCAGAGGCTGGGTCTGATATTTCAGTTGGAAATCAATGGTCAGAAGGTATTATAATTTTTTCTAATAAAAAACCCTGTTATGACAATGGTATCTGTTCCTACAGCAGGAATCGGTTATAAACCATAACCGATCTGCAACCGTAGGGATTACATTGCATAGCAGGGTTTTTTTATCATTTAGATCTGTAAATATCCAGTTTGTAGGCTTTGTCCATATTTTAAAGCCATTATCCGTTCATAGGAATACTCAAAAAAATGCAGGATTGCATCAACTACTCGAAAGCAGAGATCAACAATATATTGAATATCAACTTTAATATTTTTTAATGCATTAAGATAATCCGTATGGGTTTTACGGATAATATTTAGGATATCTTCGATTGTATGAAAGGTTTGTTTACGATTTCGCTCTCTCTGGCTCGCCCTTTCCTCAATATATTCCTTCAAAGAAAATTTTAATTTCTTTTCATAAAAAATGTGCTCCTTTATTGAGCCTGGAAAGATTGAATTATGAGGAAAGGTACAATAATCTGCAAGATAATGGGTAATGACTCCTAGGTGTCTTGCATAATAACTATTAATACCTTGCTTTATATCATAATATATCGTAATCTTCTTAATTTCTTCAATTAAAATTTCAAATGTTTCCTCTATATTATGTCTTCTAGTAAAAAAAGAAGGTTTTAAATCCGGTAGTATGCTACCTATGTAAAAAGATTTTTTATGTTCAATCAAGTCATCTACTTTCAAGTTCGTTATCAAGTATTTTGCCAGTGATATATGGGACTTTTTTCTCATTCCAACCTCCTAAAGTAATAGACAAGCGATACTCCCACGCAGCCCATTATAAAAAACTAAACATATGTTATGATACACCTTTTTCATACAAAGCTCAATATGAATTTAATTCACTGGAATAGCATTTTTTAGCACCTTTATTAGATAATTTGTTCTTTCTTGTATATTTTCTCTATTCTGCACAAACTTTCACCTGGCTAAATCCCAAATATATTGACATTCCTATAATCTTCCTGTAAGATGTTTAATTGAAAACGTATCTATAAACTAGGAGATTATTCAAATTACCAACCCTCTCTTAAGATGGGGAAAGTAATTTATATTATATTATTAGGAGATGATTAATTGGATCCCAGTGACGCCGCGAAACCGATTATAATGATAATTTTAATTGTTATATCCGCATTTCTTTCTGCATCAGAGGCTGCTCTTAGAGCAACGAATAAATACCGGATGCGAAGCTTAGCGGATGACGATGTAAGAGGTGCAAAAACAGTATGTAAACTAATAGAGGAACCATGGAAGATGCTAAGTGCGATGCTAATTAGCATAAGTATACTTAATCTATCTGCTGCTGGTTTAGCAATTACAATAGCTAGAGAATATTTTCTAAACCAATGGGTCGGTATCATATTTGGAGTATTTATTCTATTCTTCATTGTATTAGCTGAGATTACACCAAGATCCATATCCACGATCTATGCAGAAAAATTTTCTCTTTTCGTTGGTGCCCCTATATTGTTGCTTATGAAACTTCTTACCCCGTTAATCTTTATCATGGACAAACTGAGTAATGGATTAATGCTTATGCTGGGGGTAGACCCTAAGAAGAAGCAAGTTTCCATGACAGAAAATGAATTTCGTGAAATATTAGATGTCAGCCATGATGAAGGTTTCCTCGAGACAGAAGAACGCAGAATAATCACGAATGTAGTTGATTTTGGAGATTCCTTAGCTAAGGATGTTATGGTACCTCGAATCGATATGGCATTTGCCAATGTTGATTTAACCTATGATGAATTAGTAGAGGCATTTGCAGAAGATAAATATACCAGATTACCTGTTTACTCTGAGTCCCGTGACAATGTGATCGGTGTCGTTAACCTGAAGGATTTATTTTTCTATAACGGAAGCAAAGAAGACTTTCATATTACAGATATCATGAGAGAGGCTTATTTCACCTATGAGTACAAGAAAACATCAGAGCTCTTGGTTGAGATGAGAAGAGATTCTATCCCCATGGGAATTGTCTTAGATGAGTATGGCGCAACCGCCGGTCTCATAACAATTGAGGACTTGCTAGAGGAAATCGTTGGTGAGATTCGTGATGAATACGATGACGATGAAGAAGATTGTATTCAGTCCGTATCCGACTATGAATATATCGTTGATGGTAATACCAAACTGGATGATATCAATGAAAGCCTAGGCTTGGATATTATATCCGATGACTATGATTCCATCGCTGGCCATGTGATCTATCTTCTAGATCACCTACCAGAAGAAGGAGAAACCGTAACCGAAGGTAATGTAACTTATACCGTTGCTGCCATCGATAAGAATCGGATCGATAAAGTTCATATCCTTTTAAATCAGGAAAATGAGAGAACAAACGAGAAAGAGGAAGAAACAAACTCGTAGTATAGAAAACTGAAAAGATCTTACACATTTATCAAGGGCTGTCGCACTAATTATCGTAGCAGCCCAATGTTATATAGTTTAAGATTTATTTTATAGTATGACATATGTTTTTAGCATACCGGACTTTTTATAATCTTAGTATTCCTTATAATAAATCTCAGTTACTGCATGATAATCAGAACTGTTGCGATATAAAATAGATTTAGACATAATAAGAATGTTATTAAAAAAGCTCAATATAGGAATAATAAAAAGCATTGGACAGTTTAGTCAACAATCATCTAAATTAGGAGGTCAAATATGAATATCTATGATTTTACGGTAAAGGATCGAAATGGGGTTGAGGTTTCACTCTCTGATTATAAAGGAAAAGTTCTCTTGATTGTGAATACAGCAACGCAATGTGGTTTTACCCCTCAATATGAGAAATTACAGACTTTATATGAGAAATATGTCGGAGAAGGATTGGTAATTCTAGATTTCCCTTGTAATCAGTTTGGAAATCAAGCACCGGGTACGGATGATGAGATCCATACCTTCTGTGAATCGAATTATGGTGTAACCTTCCCCCGCTTTGCTAAAATTGAAGTGAACGGTGAAAATGCACATCCTCTTTATCAATATTTAGTAAGTCAAAAGGGATTTGCCGGCTTTCATGAAGACCATAAATTAGCCTCTGTATTAGATAATATGCTCTCCGAACAGGACCCTGATTATAAGAACAAACCCAGTATCAAATGGAATTTTACTAAGTTTTTAATCGACAGAAATGGAAATGTTGTAGAACGATTTGAGCCTACAGAAGATATGTTTATTCTGGAAGATAAGATTAAAGAGCTCTTGTATTAGTAGTAAGAAAAAGCCTATCATATATTGACTGATCCTCGATAGTTAGATTTATAATGAAATCCAACTTGAGATCTGTTTATATGATAGGCTTTTTATTTATCAATCCCATTGCCCTGGAAACCTTAATTTCTTTAAAGGTGGAAATTTTTTATTATACTCTTCCACTTCTTGCTCCGGAAGATCTTCAAACACTTTTGATATATAGAACTTTCCTTTTATACCTTTTCTAACTCAATTATATATCCTTTATCGGTTCTATTTACTGAAACATCATAATATTGATCTGTTATATATCCAATTGGAATTATCGTTCCCTTCCATTTTTCTTTTGGTAAATGGATAATTTCATATTCCATAGTCTTTATCCCCTCTTTTTAATATTTATCTGGATAGTTGCGAAACGAGTAAGAACTATATCCTTATTTAAATTCTTCCTCATGCATTTTAAAAAAGTCATAATAAGTGCGTACATTTTCCAAATCTGTCCAGCGTTCTGTCATAACCGGATTCTTATCAAGGTTATAAACTCTAGCCCCTCGCATGGAAAGTAAAAAGGGTGAATGGGTTGATATAATAAGTTGACATCCAAAAAACCGAACCGACTCTTCGAGGAAGTTTACTAACTCGATCTGACGCTTGGGCGAAAGGCTATTTTCCGGCTCATCCAACAAATAGAGTCCATTTTCTCCGATCTTTTCAGTAAAATAATGAAATGCACTTTCTCCATTCGAATATTCTCTCACATTATCAATCAATTCACTTCTGACGAAACGGGACTGAGTTTTACGTCTGGAGCTATTTACTTTTTTCAATTGTTCATAATCTGCCAGTGATTTCATTTGAAAGTGAGAGTATTTTGCTTCCAGGTATTCATCAAACAGCTCTTCCCTCTTTATATCAATCCCTTCGTTCAAGTAACGGATATTTAGCATATAATCAAACACATCATCGCTTGTAATAATTCTACTGTTTTCTGGGATCTCCTCTATAATCCCTATCCTACATAAGTTAACATAGTCAGGAAAAAAATATGATTTGTTATAGATAGCATCGCGTTGTACGTTAATCTTTTCTGCAATCACATTCAGTGCCGTGGATTTTCCTGAACCATTTCCTCCGTATAATATAGTTATCGGCTCAAAATCGAGCCTATGAAGGTCATGCTTTGATAAAATCTTAAATGGATAAAATGAATCATAGCAGGTTCTTTTTATACTTAGAATAAAATCAAATTCCGTATCAGCACTCGGAAATGTAAAGCTTTTTAAGTAAATCATCTTTAACTCCAATCTTACTAACACTTTAAGCAATCACCTGTTTACTGATTTAAGTAAAGTCAATGTGATGTCTTAAATATCAAGTATTGAAAAATGTTTCTTCCAATTTGTTATCATCATTTTATTCATTATAACATCAATTGCCGCTGAGTGCTCTGGTTGAAGTATAAAAATATAATCACGTATTATTCCATGACAAACTTTAGTCCTCTCCATTCTGCTTGCACAAGTTTTAAACCATATTATTCTAGAGAAATTATTGTAACTACTTGTTTTCAATAGCTCACTATAATAGATTGCAATAGGAATTAGATTAGCA
>JAAYQP010000180.1 GCA_012519195.1 Clostridiales bacterium
AAGCATGCGGATTGCAGCCTGCAGGTTTGCTTCCTTATCTCCAAGATTTGATCCAATTCCAAGATACACCTCATGCCATTTCCGTTCCACAACAACGGAAACGGTATCAAGGGTCATGTGAATCGGTGCCCAGGGCTTTTTAACTTCTACTTGAATTTTGCTAATACGGGGATAGGTCTGTAAAAGATGATAGGCCAGACGATCTGCAGTGGTCTCAATCAATTTAAAGGTATTTTCCTTTAGGAAGGCATCAATGGTTTTACAAACCGAAGCATAATTAATGGATTTGGTGATATCATCCTCCTCTGCAGCTTCCATTATATCCGTATATAGTTGTGCCGAAACCAAGAATTTTTGCCCTAAGGAGTTTTCTTCTTTCAAGACTCCATGAAAAGCAAAAACCTCCAAATTTGAAATGGTGATCCGATCCATATCTACGCCTTCTTTCCGTGAATTTCCTTACTTTGTAAGATTGCTTCCGTCATCTGTATTGCTTTTTTGTTTTCCTTAATATCATGAACCCGCAGGAATTGACAGCCTTTCATGACTGCAATAACGGTTGTAGCAAGAGTACCTTCCAGCCTCTGATCAACTGGTACATTAAGGACATTTCCAATCATAGATTTTCTTGATGTCCCTAGAAGGACAGGATAACTAAATTGATGCATCATCTCTAGATTCTTCACTAGATTTAAATTCATCTCGTGGGTTTTGGCAAATCCAATCCCAGGATCGATCATTATTCTGTCATCTGCAATCCCTGCATCCTTTGCTATCTGGATACTTTCCGTCATATCTGCGATAAAATCATCATGAAAACTTTCATAATTAATGCTAGGACGATTATGCATTAAGCAGACTGCTACACCGGTCTCTTCAACCAGATTAGCCATATCCGGGTCATACTTCAATCCCCAGATATCGTTTACCAGATCAGCTCCTGCCTGGCATGCTGCCCGTGCAACTTTACTTTTATAGGTATCAATTGATATGGGAATATCCCAATTGTTACGAACGGCCTCAATAATTGGAACGACCCGTTCTATTTCCTCTTCTTCCGAAACCATGGTATAATTCGGTCTTGTGGATTCACCGCCGATATCTATGATATCTGCTCCTTCCTTAATCATAAGTTCAGCATGTTTCAGTGCATCATCCAATCGGTTATGTTTTCCTCCATCAGAAAAGGAATCCGGTGTTACATTAAGAATTCCCATGATATAGGTTCTCTCACCCATCACAAAATCTTGCTTTCCAATCTTTATCTTCAGCACCATTCATTCTCCTTATCTTAATGAATTCCTTTACTACCATGTTCAAGCTCAAATGCACTTGGCCGTGCATTTAGGCGATTATATATTCGTAAATCCGATCGCTTAATTGTTATTTAATTAATTGATAAAATGTAGCCTGTAGGGATGGATCCTCTTCAAAGACCCCACGGCATAGATAAGTTACTGTCTTAGTCCCAGGTTTGTTTACGCCACGCATTGACATACATAGATGTTCCGCTTCCATCATTACCATAACACCTTTTGGTTTCAAGTGTTGCATAATCGCATCCGCTATTTGGGAAGTTAACTGTTCCTGAATCTGTGGACGTCTTGCAAAAACTTCTACGGTTCTTGCTAATTTGCTTAGTCCAACCACCTTACCATCCGGTATATAGGCAATATGGGCTTTCCCAAAAAACGGCACCAAATGATGCTCACATACTGAATAAAAGGGAATATCCTTTTCTAATACCATCCCATTACTCTCAGCAGGAAAGGTTACATTCAAATGCTCGGAAGGATCCTTCCATAGACCGCCAAAAACCTCAAGGCACATCTCACGAATTCTCTTAGGCGTATCTACCAATCCTTCCCGCTCTGTATCTTCACCAATTGCCTCCAAAAATAATCGGATCGCCTGTTCCACTTTAGTTTCATCTATCATATGTTTCCTCACTTTCTATTCTCCAGTGTATGAAGAAGCTCCCCTAGATAGGATAAGGAACCAAAGGCAATGATTACATCCTCTTTCCCCGCCTCATGAAGGGCTATCTTAACCGCATGATCTATTGAACCAGCATCAATTACCCTTTTCCCATATAGACTAGCTGCTGCTGCAAGATCACTTGAGGAAAGGGCCCTTGCATTATTCGGTGTCAACGTAATAATAAGATCTGCTAAAGGAGCCGTAATCTCAAGAATGCTTTTATAATCCTTATCCGCCAATACTCCTATCATAAAGATAATTCTTCGATTTGTAAAGTAAACTTCGATCGATTTTCTTAACTGCATTGCTGCATTTTGATTATGGGCACCATCTAAGATAATGTATGGCTCCTTGGCAAGGATCTCAAATCGACCTCTCCATATGGCCTCATATAGCCCACTGCGGATTGCTTCCTCACTGATTGAATAACCTAATTCACGAATTTGCTCAGCGGCCTTAATTGCCAGAACTGCATTCTCTATTTGATACTCACCTAATTGCTTAATCTTATATTCCCTAGCTTTACCATCACCAGAAGCAAGAGAGAAGATTGTCTCTTCTGGACGGAAGATGACATTCTGGATTTTTTCCGTAGTGGTGCTGACAAGGGTGGCTTCTTTTTCCCTACAGCTTTGCTCTAATACTCCTAATACCTCAGGCTCCTGTCTGCAGGTAACTACTACACTCCCGCTCTTTATTATTCCAGCTTTTTCTCTAGCAATCTCTTCCAAAGAATTACCAAGATACTGCATATGGTCCATGCTAATGGAGGTGATTATGGAGCAAAGTGGCTGCCGGATTACATTCGTAGCATCCTGCCTTCCACCCATTCCAACCTCAATGATTGCAATATCTACTGAGTTTGACCACAGATATAAAAATGCCATGGCAGTTTCAATCTCAAAAGTAGTCGGATGGGCAAAGCCATCCTCAACCATAGACTTACAGATTGGCTTTATTTGAGCGATTGCTTCACAAATTCCCTGCCTAGTGATGTACTCCATGGCTCCATTACCTTGGGAACTGGTTTGGATACGCTCCCGATAGGAGAATACTGCAGGTGAGAGATATCTCCCCACACGGTAACCAGCCATCTTTAATATTTGTATTAAAAAATTAGAGACCGATCCCTTCCCATTGGTTCCGGCAACATGAATAATCTTTAGTTTTTCCTGCGGATTTCCCAGTCTTCTTAGTAACTCCCTTATCGTATCAAGACCTGGAACGATACCGTACTGGTTAGCCTTCTGAATGAACTCTCTAGCTTCCTCATATGTCATAGTATTATACCATCTCAATCTATTTTACTTATAAAACACTGCATGATTTACTATAGTTTCTCTATCAATCAATAAAACAATTTCCTACTTTACTTAAATCTTACTTTACTTGATCTTACTTTGCTTTTTTATATTGTTCTATTATACGCTATCTTTCAAATCTTTCAATCCTTAGTCTTACAAAATTTAATATTTTCTATTAATTTTATAATAAATCTTTTCATCCTAGATCGGAACTTCTCGCCTTGTCTCATCTAAAATAAAATAGCTATTCTATAATATAAATATAAAAACACCCCAAATGTAATCATCATTTGAAGTGTCCCCCAATTGTTAGATTTTTGGTCTAACTTATTGGGGCCACTTCAGTTGATTAACATTGGAGCGCATTTTCATAACTCTCGATACTTTGATTATATAATCTGCATTATGAATGATAAAACCAACTTATCAAATTCCATTACATCAGGTTGGATAACATATAGATAGCATATGCTGGAAAGTGCTAGTTATTAAAAATATAAAGCTTGCTAAAAATATAATTCAAGATAATTACAATTACCGCCAAGCCAGCCTTGACTATCATATTGGGAAAATTGTAAAGTTCCACGAAGAGTAAGATTCCTAATTCCTCGACTCCCAAGGATATGAGCCTAGCTCCAAAGAACTTAGTTACCTTAATGGCTTCTTCCCTCGTATTGTGGCTTTTTGACAGGAATACTACGGTTTTATTGGTGATATAGGCAAAGGTAACCGCCAGTATCCAAGCAATAATATTGGAGATCAGATTGGGTATCTCAAAAATATTGCTTAGCAGATGGAAGCTGGTAAAGTTCACCACAGTTGTAAAAACTCCTATAACCGCATAGGTTATGGTTTCTCTATTAAATATTCGGTCAAACAACTTCTTAATTATCTGTTTCATTAAAATTAGCCTCCATCCTGCCATCTTTAGTCTAAATCAAATAAGCTGCGTCCCAGGATTATAAGATTAGTACTTCCCTTTAGATTTTCCATATTGGTTGCTGTGATATATATTTGATCCCTACCATTCCTATTAAAGCGCCCTAAGTCCAGATCAAAGTAATATTCTCTTCCACTCTTTACGATGTATCCCGGTTCCTTGCCCTCTTCCTTATAGTCTCCTACCGTTGTATAATCTGATTTCACCTTAGGATTTTCAAGTACCAATTGACCTTCACTGTCAAAGCTATAGATACGAAGGATTAGGTTTTCCGATAAGAGGTTCATATCCTCAGCTATAAATTGAATTCTCTTTTTATCCCCGCTGACATCAGCAACATCAGTATCCTCATAAAGCAAATATTCCTTCTCACTGTTTTCAATTACATCGTCATTGGTAATTCTAACCTTAGGTGCAGTCATGCCTGCATTATAGGAAGCAATCATGGTGTTGATAAAGAGTTTAACCTCATAATGCAGATTAGAATTTTCCGGAACCTTATCTACCAAGGCATCAATCGCGGTATGCCCTACTCCAGTATACATTACATTGCCCTTACTATAGATATAGTAATTATTTCTTACATCATTCGGTGAGACGCTATAAGGTCCCGTCTCATTGGCATGATCTAATTGATAACGATAAGCACTATTTGAGGGGTTATGGTTTGATTTATCATCCGATAGGGTATACCATACCACAATTTCAGGATCATCCATGTTTAGTTGATAATATTGCATATGGGTCGGTGCAACCTCAAACCAATCTGGAATTTTATATGGATAATTTGTTAACTGTCCATCATTTACCTTTGAAACATAATTCGTCATATAATTATTTAGCGGCTTATCATTGCCTCCCTTGCTACTGTCAAATACATAAGGATTTCCATAAGCAAATGGAGGATATTTTTTATTGGCATCATGTCGAATTTGACCGAAGAGGTCTTCAAAGATTCCAATGATACTGCCCTTACTTTTACTTACTGGATTACCAAAGGCAACTAAAGTGCCATAAGTCAATCCTTGAGTCTCTGGATAGGTATCCACAGAGGAACCATAAATATTCCTATTTCTGGCTTTACTAGGCATGGTTGCCCGATCATAAGTAGTGGTATCCCCGGCTTCCTTCTTTACCCCAAATCGATCCATACCAAGACGGTTTCTTAGATATTGGTTTATCCCATATCCCCAATAAGGGAGATCCTTGTTCCAATAATTCATCTCGTTCCGATCCAGGTTAATAAAGGATGTGGTATCATGGGTAAACATAACACTTTTACCATTGTCGATAAAGGCCTGAACATTATTAAGGGCACCATTTTCATTGCTAATGTCAGAATAGTAATCCCCAAATCCAAATATCAACATGTCATAAGCAGATAGCTTATCCGTGACTTCTGGATTACTTGGGTCATAAGCCTTACCAGGACCCTTATACCAGCTTAAAAATTCATCGACCGTAACGGTTTTAATATCGATATTAAAATCATCCAGCTCATGGGTATATTTATAGAACAAGCTGGTTTTCCCCGCTGGCGGATTCAAAAGCTTTTCCAAGTTAATGGTAGACTTAATAATCTAAAGTTAGCTAATATCTTGTAATAAAATTAGTTTTATTACTTTATATGCGGTAACAATTTACTATTATTACCATTATACGATATAATTTTTGAATATACAATATTTTTTATCAAATCATGTTAATTTAATTAATTGCCAATCAAAATGAGAATAATTTCCTACTTATTTCTATATAATATTTCAATTATATATTAAATTCGACAGACAGTATAAGAAAAGTGACAAGTAAAATGAACGAAGTTAAGACAATTAAGCCAATTCCTCCAGTTCTTTTTATCGGTATCAATATCATTCAATTCAATTTTAACTATCGGGATAATTATAGTTTATATTCTCCTATTCGTCCACTGGTATTTTTTATAACCATTATCTTACTTATATAATCTCTAATACTTCTAGAATCGTAGATTGCTAAACTAATCCATGGCGATTCTGCTCAATTTACAAGCTCCCAAAATGATTGCAACAAGAAAGAATAGCAAGAGCGGGAGAAACCATAAGATTTTGGGCTCTGAACTAGTTAATATCCTTAATCCCCATGTAGCTGGCAAGAGAAAACCTACATTTTCTAAAACTTTAGGTAGCATATCAGTAGGAAACATGATTCCCGATAGCATCATGGATGGTAAAAACAGCATCTGGGAGAACATCGTAAGTTTGGATATACTCTTTATATATAAGCCTAGTACAACTCCGATCGAGATGCAGGTAATTAAAAAAATGCTAAGATAACCAAAGTATGGTAAGGGCTTATCAGGTAATCTTGCATCAAATACAAGTGGTGCAACTAAGAAGATTATTAAGCTTGTAATCATCAAATGAACAAAGGCAGAGATATAGTTATTGACTACACCTACCCAGATGGGGATTCCTCCTACTTTATAGGCTTTTTTAATATCGCCAGAGTATAGCTCCACTAACGGAATCGGTGTGCCAAGGAAAGCACCCATAGTTATGGCAAATATGGTCATCGATTGTATCAAGGTATCCTTTGCCAGGGGATTGATCGAAGTAAATATAGTTCCAATGAAAAGGAAAAACAAGAGCGGAACTAGATAGTAGGTGACCAGAATTCCCTTATTTCTTAAATCCAACTTCCATTGTAATATCACTCCATAGATAAATGCACCCATTCTAGTTACCCTCCTTTGCTATCTCAATAAGGCGTTCTTCCAAGGTAGAACGTTCGATTTTAATATCTAAGAGATCGTTGTCCATTTCCTTTAAAAGTGTTAATAGCTCCAAGAGCGCATCACTAATCTCTGTGGTCGTAACCGTAAAATAATCCTTTTCAAGATTACCAGGGCTACTGTATCTAAGTTTTAACTCCGGGAAAGGATTTCTAGTACGGATATAGATTTTGCTTTCCCCTAGATAGCTTCCAGTCAGTTCATTGGCGGTACCGATAAATGCCAAATTCCCCTCCTTTAATATACCAATCCGATCACAAAGGGTTTCTACTTCAGCCATATCATGACTTGCCAAAAGAATAGTTTTGCCAGCTTCCTTTAATTTTCTGATTTCCCTATGTAGAGATACTCTTCCTTCCACATCAAGCCCAGCCGTAGGTTCATCAAGAATAATAATATCTGGATTATTAATTAAGGCAATGGCAAGATGCAATCTTCTCTTTTGTCCTGTAGACAATGTTCTGTATTGCTTATTCTTAAATTCTAAAATTCCAAAGTTCTCTAGTATTCCCTTATGTACGGGAGCCCTATTCCATTTACTAAACAATCGGTAAGCCTCTAGGGCTGTTATATTCTCCATAAGTGACGAAGATTGTAACTGTACTCCTATCTTCCCATGAAGCGCTATTGTGCCCTCATTATGTCTACGAATCCCTTCAATACATTCCAAAGTTGTCGTTTTACCTGCACCATTGGCTCCTAATAATGCAAATATTTCACCCTTCCTAACAGAAAATGAAATTCCATGTAGAACGGTAACATTTCCGTAGTTTTTAACTAAGTTATTAACCTCTATCGCAATATCCATAGCTACTCCTCATCTCCAATACCTTTTATTACTTTTCTTATAGATTAAGTTGGTAATACTATCACTTATCCTATAAACCAAGTTGATAATCCTTACAGACCACTTACTCTATAAACCAAGTTGATAATCCTTACAGACCACTTACCTATAAACTAGGCGGATAATCCATATAGATTACTTCTCCCATAAGTTGGTAATTTTTACTAATAGTATCATACTATACTGAATAAGACATTGCAATAAATTTTAATAAAAGATTTATATTTAATAGGTAATGTATGGATATCAATTTCTTCTAAACAAGATGAATTGGCAAGCTAATTCACTTGTCTTTAATAAAAAGGACACTGCAAATTTTATATTAAACAGCGTCCTTAAATATTTATTAAATTATATTAGGATTAATATCCTTACGTTTTTTATTAAAAGAAAATGTGAGTATAAAAATATCACTTTTATTTAAGATTTTTTATGCTCTCATCTGTAATTTTTATAAATTCCAGTCTTTTCGAATTTTTTATATATTTTTCGTACTTGGTATAAGTATCGGTTGATAGGATCTCTTTAAGCTTTTTACCATCAAATTTGTAGATCTCATACCATGAACTTTCCTTCGTGCAGGTTTTAAAGAAACTGCTTCAAGCTTTTCATTGCTCAAAGCATTCGCGCAGGTTTCTAAAAGAAGTTGAGCTTTAGATTTTCTATTGTTCAAAACACTCTCTCAACTTCTTTAATGCTTTCTTTTCGATCCTGCTTACATAGCTTCTTGATATTCCTAACTGACTGGCAATCTCTCTCTGTGTAACTTCTTTACTGTTATTTAAACCATAGCGGAGATAGATTATTTCACGTTCCCTTTCTGTTAAAACCTTACCTAGTATGCCATACAGTTTCTTAATATCATCTTCCAGTACAATATTTTCTACAATATCAACTTCTGCTTCTTCGATGATATCTAATAAATTGATTTCATTGCCCTCCCTGTCCGATCCAATCGGGTCATACAAATATACTTCTTTGGCTAGACGTTTGCCACTTCTTAACATCATTAATAGCTCATTATCAATACATCGGGAGGCATAAGTTGCTAGGCGGATCCCTTTTTCGTCATCAAATGTATCAATCGCTTTAATCAATCCAATTGTCCCAATTGATATTAGATCATCGGTTTCTTTATCTACCATATTGTACTTTTTCACTATGTGTGCTACCAGTCTTAGGTTATGTTCAATTAGTTTATCTCTTGCTTCTTTATCGCCTTCTTTGCAACGCCGGAGATAGTCCGCTTCCTCTTTGGTACTTAATGGCTTTGGAAATGACTTCACGAAGATAAGCACCCTCAATGCTTAATGATTCGTTATTATCATATGTGCATTATTGACATAAAGTGCCTATCCCTCTTAAAAAAGGACAGAAGGACTAATTATTCCTTCCTTCTAAGGATATCAAACGAGTCTAATTTTGTCCCCAAATCTACATAAATGGCTTGTTTTGGATGAGGACAGCTCTCCATATCCTCACCTTGCTCATTTTGAATCCTTTTTACGGTAACCTCCAAGGTTTCCCCATTCGGCCTAATCACCTCAATGTTCTCACCAACGGAGAACTTATTCTTCTGCTCCAGCATATACATGCCATCTTTTTCCCCAGAGACTGTTCCAAGATAGGTATATGCTTTTTCATAGGTATTGTGCTCATAGATCTGATCCTCATGGGTTGGTTTACCAAAGAAAAAGCCTGTGGTAAACTGACGATTAACACCTTTTCGAACCTCTTCCATATACAGAGTTTTGTTTTTCTCATATAGATCCGGATCCTCAAAGAAATCATCAATCGCCCTACGATAGGTTCTTGCAACCGTAGCTACATATAGGGCAGTCTTCATTCTTCCCTCAACCTTAAAGCTGTTAATTCCCGCCTTAACCAGTTCAGGGATGTATTCAATCATACAAAGATCCTTGGAATTAAAGATATAGGTACCTCGTTCATTCTCTTCAATTGGAAGGAATTCACCGGGCCTTGTCTCTTCCACGATATGGTATCTCCATCTACAGGAATGGGTGCAGGCTCCCATATTGGCATCTCTTCCTGTAAAATAATTACTCAATAAGCATCTTCCTGAGTAGGCAATACACATTGCCCCATGAACAAAGGATTCGATCTCCATATCAGCTGGTATCTTTGCCCTAAGTTCGGCTAATTCCTTAAGGGACAACTCTCGAGCGGATACCACTCTACTTGCCCCTTGTTCATACCAGAAACGATAGGTCTCATAGTTGGTACTATTTGCCTGAGTACTGATATGAAGTTCACACTCTGGTAATTCTTCCTTGGCAATCATAAATACACCAGGGTCTGATATTATAATTGCATCCGGTCGATTGTAACCGAATTCATGTAGTTCCTTGAAATATTTCCGTATTCCGGCTAAGTCCTGATTATGAGCCGTAATATTGGCAGTAACATATACCTTTTTACCATGGGTATGGGCAAAGGCTATCCCCTCCTCCATTTCCTCCATGGAAAAATTCTTAGCCTTGGCTCGCAAACCATATAGATCCCCACCGATATAGATGGCATCTGCTCCATACATTACAGCAGTCTTTAGAACCTCCAGGTTGGCTGCCGGAATCAGCAATTCCGGTTTCTTTCTATCTTCTAACATAATCATCACTCTTTCTATTTACTTAAAACCATATAATTATATCGATTATCTAGACTTTAAGCAAGTGTTAAACTTTACTACTGTCTCTTACTAATCGCTACTCCGTCGCCTACGGGTAGTATCACCGTCTCAAGCTTCTCATGGTGGGTAATTGTATAGAGGTATTCCCGCATCCTTGTATGGATTGTTCGATCCCTTCGGATAACACTGTATCTTGAATTGGTCACCATTCCATCCTGAAGTACATTATCGGTAACCAGGATCCCCCCTACCTCCAGTAATTTCATTAGCTCTGGTAAAAATGCCATGTATTGAGCTTTTGCTGCATCAAGGAAGATAAAATCAAACTGCCTTTGCTCCTGTACAAGCTCTTTTAAAATCTCTAAGGCCTCTCCCTCACAAAGCCTTATTTTGTCCCTGCTTGCAAATCTTGGATCGGATAGATTTTTTCTCGCTTCCACCAATCGCATTTCTACCTTTTCAATGGTTGTTATCCTACAGTCCTTTTGACTATATTCACTCATAAAGAGAGCAGAAAAGCCGATGGCGGTTCCTACTTCAAGGATCCTTTTTGGTTGCTGCATACAAAGAAGGAAGCGGAGTAGTCCCTGTGTCTCTTTCTTTATAATTGGAACATGGTTCCTTAGGGCCTCCCTCTCCAAAGCCCTCAGCTCTGGAGTAAGTTCCTTAGCCAAGGAATTTATATAGTCTGTAATTCTTTCATTTACAATCATTTTGCTTACTCAAATCCCTTCCTATGCACTAAAAACTTCAGAGAATGCTATGCTTACATAAGTGTAAACATAGAAACATTCTCTGAAGTTAATTGTTTATCATAACCCTTGTTCCTATAAAATTAGGATACGATTTTTATGAAAAGGGTTTTTTATTCATTCAATTCTAAGCTTATTCTTCATCGACCTCGATCTCTTCCTCTTGCACAATAGATGCAGAATAATCCGTAATAATATCTAAAATTTCATCATAGGTCATAGAGGAATTAATCTCATATGTCCCAGGCATTATTGTAACATCTTGCAGCTTTGTTTTTAAATAAAAGGAATATTTATTTACAATGGCTTGGTTAAGCTCTAGTTTACTTGCAACATCCATAGTAGATTCGCCTTTTTTAATCTGAAATATAATATCCCGCCCTGGCTCTGCATCTGCCGCGACCGGGCCATAAAGCTGATAGGTAAATTGATATGCTTCCTTACTAAAATTAATAATAAGAAATACCACTAGGATATAAAACATAATATTCATCAACAAGCGAATAATGAAGCTTGTTATTTTCAAAGTTACTTTTACAGATGTAGACCTCGTAGCCATTGCTTACCTCACTTTAATTACTAAACTTCCATAATGATGGGTAGTATCATCGGGTTTCGTTTTGTCTTCTTCCAGATATAATCACTTAAAGAATCCTTAATTTCCGCTTTCATCTTACCCCAGTCCGTATTATTCCTACTCAAAACTTTGTCCAAGGCCTTTTCCACTACTTTTCTAGCCTCTTCCATGAGATCCTCTGATTCTCTTACATATACAAAACCTCTAGATACGATATCCGGTCCTGCTAGAATCTGATTACTGTGTTTCTCCAGTGAAACCACTACAATAATTAGACCATTCTCTGATAGATGCTGACGATCACGAAGAACGATATTGCCGACATCACCGACACCAAGTCCATCTACCAGAATTCCCTGAGCTGGAACCTTACCTGTAACCGCTCCTTTTTCCTTGGATAGAGTAAGAACATCTCCTGAGCTTATGATGAAAATATTTTCCTTTGGAATACCCATTAGCTCTGCTACTTCAGCATGGCGGATCAGGTGTCTATATTCTCCATGAACAGGTACCGCATATTGCGGCTTAATCAGGGAATAGATTAGTTTAATCTCTTCCTGGCAGGCATGACCGGAAACATGGGTATCTTGATAAATCACTTTAGCACCCTTCATAGATAAATCATTAATTACCTTGGATACCGCTTTTTCATTCCCAGGAATCGGACTGGAACTTAGGATAACTACATCCCCCGGCTTGATTGATACCTTTTTATGAATAGAGGAAGCAATACGGGATAATGCTGCCATGGACTCTCCCTGGCTTCCTGTCATAATCATAACAATCTGTTCATCCGCATAATTTTTCATCTGCTCTATATCAATCAAAGTATTATCCGGTATATTAATATAACCAATCTCCGAAGCTGTCGTAATTACATTGACCATGCTTCGTCCTTCAATTACAATTTTTCTATTATATTTAACCGCTGAGTTTACAATCTGCTGTACGCGGTCAACATTTGATGCAAAGGTTGCAACAATAATTCTCCGGTTGGAATAGTCTGCAAATATAGTATCTAAGGTTTTGCCTACGGTACGTTCCGACATGGTGTATCCGGGACGTTCCACATTGGTACTATCACATAGTAGTGCTAATACACCCTTCTTACCAATCTCTCCCATTCTTTGAAGATCGATCGGGGCACCGTACACCGGTGTAAAATCCACCTTAAAGTCACCGGTATGGAAGATAATACCTGCTGGTGTATAGATAGCAAGTGCTGCAGCATCTGCTATACTGTGGTTTGTTCTTATAAACTCAATTCGGAAACAGCCAAGGTTGATAGATTGTCCATATTTTATAACCTTACGCTTCGTGGTTTTTAGCATATTATGTTCCTTGAGTTTGTTCTCGATTAGACCGATTGTTAACTTAGTACCATATATCGGAACATTGATATCCTTAAGTACATAGGGTAGAGATCCGATATGATCTTCATGGCCATGGGTAATTACAAAACCCTTAACCTTATCTATATTATCCTTCAAATAGGTAACATCTGGAATAACCATATCGATACCTAACATTTCATCCTCGGGAAAAGATAATCCGCAATCGATAACGATAATATTATCATCACATTCAATTGCTGTGATATTCATACCTATTTGTTCTAATCCACCAAGTGGAATAATTTTAACTCCTTTAACTTCTGTATTGTTATTCTTTTGATCTTTCTCTTTCAAGATTGCACCTCCAATGGTTTTATGTATACTTCTATCCATTATTTAAGTGCATGATATTAATTAGATTTCTATCTATATTATTTTTCTCTGCAATTTTTACAGTGGCCATAAAGCTTTACCTCATGATCAACCACTTCAAAACCCAGAGTCTCTTTGATCCGCGTCTCTAATGTTTCTAGCAAATCATCTTGAAAGGTATAGATATTACCACAATCAAGGCATATCAAGTGATGATGATGGTGACCATTTTCATCATGATTCTTTCTGCTGATCTCATATCGCACATAACCATCATCTAAGTTCAGTTTATCAATTAAATCAAGATCCGATAACATTTGAATTGTTCGGTAAACAGTGGCTAGACCAATCTCAGGGTATTTTACTTTAACTAAATCGTAAATTTCCTCTGCGGTTAAATGTTCGCCCGGTCTACAACTTAATACTTCCAGAATCGCTATTCTCTGGGTAGTTACTTTAAGTCCGTTCTGCTTTAATAAATTTTTGAACTGCTCCTGATTGTCAGGCATATCCTCACCTAATTTCATCTAATCATTTATCCATGCATTTAAGATAATTCAATATCATCTAATAACTCTTTAAAAATTCCAACAACCAAGTCTAATTCTTGATCATCATCCACAATTTGATAAATCGCCTCTTCCTCAGTATCCTCTGAGGTATCTTTAAGGACGAGTGCCTCTGCCTCATCCTCATTGTCTGGAGTTGTACTTACTAATAGATAATTTGTTCCACCAAGTCTAGTCTGCTCTAATACACGAAAAACAACTTCTTCCCCCTCATCGGAGGTTAAAATTATTTCATTCGTATTCTTTTCCATAATATGTCCTCCAAATTTTTGAAGGTATCCTTCAAATACTCACGATCTTCCCAGTGAAAATCGTCTCTCTCTACGATTGTTCCTTATTCCTTATATGATTTAATTTGTCCAAATAACCTTGTAATATTAGGACTGCTGCAAGTTTATCTACAACTAAGGCTTTTTCCTTATAATCTATACCACCCTGATCCAAAATCTGATGGGCAGCAACCGTTGTCAACCGTTCGTCCCATAAAATTACTTCAAGGCCGGTTCTTTGTCTAAGCTTATCTGCAAACTCTTCCGATTTTATTGCACGCTCACCGATCGAATTGTTTAAGTGTTTTGGGTAACCTAAGACAATCCTATCGACATCATACTCTTTGATTAAGGCTTCGATCCTAGCCAGAGTCTGGCGTAGCTTATTCTCTTGCTTTCTACGAATGACTTCAATCCCCTGCGCTGTTAGCAGTAGTTCATCACTAATTGCAACACCGACCGTAACTGAGCCATAGTCCAGACCCATAATTCTCATAATAACCTCCATGTCGCATAAGGAAAAGCTTATCTACTGGTTTTTCCTTTATTAATCTCATTATCAATGTAAAAACGTAACAATTCCTCTATAATCTCGTCTCGTTCAACCTTCATAATTAAGCTTCTTGCACCCTTGTGACTTGTTATGTAGGTTGGATCTCCGGACATAGCATATCCAACGATCTGATTCATAGGATTGTAACCCTTCTCGGTTAACGCATCATATACGGAATGAATTACTTCTTTTACGAAAACTTCCGGTTCTTTTTGAACTTTGAAATATTGTGTATTGTTAAATTTAGGCATTGATTCACTTCCTTCTCCATATAATGAACGAACGGTATCCTCTTCCATCAAAAGGAACTATATTAGTATTATATTAATATATTTAGAAGAAAATTTCAATGAATACTTTCACAATACAAAATATCCTCTGTCAAATCACTTAAAACTTTCACCTCAAGAATGGTATTTGCATCTTGTCCTGCACTAGGAACCGCAAGTTTGAGATATCTTTCATTGTGTCCAATCTGATAATTCTTTCCTTCTATTAGAACTTCTTCTTCAATCAGGATTTTCTCTATTCTACCCATAAAATGAGCTTTATATTCCTTAGACAAAACATCCGCTACAGCAATAAGTTCATTACTCCTTCGGGTTTTGAGATCTTCTGGAACCTGATCCGGCATCTTAGCAGCCACGGTACCAGCTCTTTTGGAGTATTTAAAGACATGGATCTGAGAAAAGCCAATTTTCTTAACAAATTCCACTGTCTCCTTGAATTCCTCTTCAGTTTCCCCCGGGAATCCCACAATTACATCGGTTGTGAAGGCCGGATGCTCAAAATATCTCTTTAAGAGAAGAACCTTTTCATAATATTCCTCTGCACTATACTTTCGATTCATGCGTTTTAGAACGGAATTACTTCCACTTTGTAAGGATAGATGGAAATGAGGGCAGAACTGCTTGATCTGTGCAATTGCCTTTACAAAATCTTCCGTTATAATACGAGGCTCTAAAGAACCTAAGCGAATTCGCTCAATCCCCTCAATGTTACTTACCTTGGTGATCAACTGCGCAAGGGGGTTAATTTCTTGGGCATTAGAATTTTGCTTATGAATTCCTTCCTGCTTTAATTTATCGCTACCATAGGATGAAATATGAATACCGGTAAGAACAAATTCCTTATAACCCATCTTAACCAAATTCTCGATCTCTTCTATGATTTCTTCCTCATCTCTGCTTCTTACCCTTCCCCTTACATAGGGTATAATACAATAGGAACAGAAACGATTGCAACCATCCTGTATCTTTATAAAAGCTCTTGTTTTTTCAAAGGTAGAACTTAAATTAAGCTTTTCATATTCATTTTCTGTATTAATATCTGTGATTAATTCTTCCTTAAGATTACTCTCTCGAAACTTCTCAACCAGGGATACAATATCCGATTTTTTATTATTGCCGACTACAATATCAACGGCACTATCCTCCAATAGTTCCTCCTGGGCGGCCTGTACATAACATCCGACTGCAGCAATAATGGCATCGGGATTTCTCTTTTTCGCCTGATGCAACATCTGGCGTGATTTTCGGTCTGCAATATTCGTTACGGTACAAGTATTAATAATATAGACATCAGCCTTGTCCTTAAAATCTACGATTTCGTATCCGGCTGTTTCAAACATCCCCCGCATTGCCTCAGTTTCATAAGAATTTACTTTACAGCCAAGGCTTAAAAATGCTGCTGTTTTTTTCATCAATAGATTATCCTTTCTAACAATTATGCCTCCTGTATGGACCTAATAATGAATCATACCATACTCCATAAAGACGAAAGAAGGCATCTTTTACTTAGTATTCCTCCTCGCTATACAAGTTTTATTGTTTTTTTTATGAACTTTGTATATTGACTTTTAATATGTTAAAATATAGTATATACATATACTGAATGAAGGAGGAATTTGTTACTATGAAGACAGTTAAAATATCTTTAAACTCAATTGATAAGGTTAAAGCATTCGTTAATGATGTTACAAAATTTGATACCGATTTCGATCTGGTTTCCGGTAGATATGTGATAGACGCAAAATCCATTATGGGTATCTTCAGTCTTGATTTATCTAAGGTAATTGATTTAAATATCCATGGTGAAGATAATGTAGACCAAATTCTTGAGGTACTAAAACCTTATATTGTTGAATAATTTCATATTGTACTTAATTAGGGGTTGTCGATAGACAACCCTTTTTCTATTATACTCTTATCCTACCACAATGGTTTCAACGGTATTTAAGGCAGCCTCAACCATCTTATCAATCTTCTCTTCCAGCTTCCTCTCGGACTTTTGGATTGTCTTTATATTCGGCTTTGTCACCGGATGTTTTGCCACAAAAATGGTACAACAATCCTCAAAAGGCTGTATGGATGTCTCGAAGGTATCGATTTTTTCTGCAATTTCAACAATATCCTTTTTATCAAAAGCAATCAAAGGACGATATACTGGTAAGTTACATACCTCATTGGTCGCTGCCAAGCTATGCATGGTCTGGCTTGCTACCTGACCGATGCTTTCTCCGGTCACCAATCCTAGACATCCTTCCTCTTCTGCCAGCTTTTCTGCGATCTTCATCATATAACGACGCATTATAATGGTCAATTCCTCATGGGGACATTGATCATAGATATATAATTGAATATCGGTAAAATTTACAACAAAGAGTTTCATTTTTCCCGTGTACTTTGCGATCTTCTCTGCCAGTTCTACAACCTTAAGTTTTGCTCGTTCACTGGTATAGGGTGGCGCATGAAAATAAGTTGCAACCATGCTAACGCCTCTTTTAGCAATCATATAACCAGCAACCGGACTATCAATTCCGCCTGAAAGTAAAAGCATAGCTTTTCCATTGGTACCAACCGGCATACCTCCCGGTCCTGGAATTACGATAGAATATACATAGGACTTGGTTCTTACCTCAACGGTTATTCTAACCTCCGGATTATGAACATCAACCTTCATCTCAGGGAAACGCTTCAATAGATAAGCACCCATATCGGCACAGATCTCTGGCGTTGTTCTAGGGTAATTTTTATCTGCACGTTTTGATTCTACCTTAAAAGTAAAGTGACGATCCGGATACATCTTCTCTACATAATCCCCGACTCCCTGGGTCAGATCTTCCCATTGAGAGCTGTCAAGGACAACCACAGGACAGATGGAAGAGATACCAAATACCCTACCTAAGGCTTCCACTGTTTCCTCATAATCATAATTCTTGGGACATTCTATAAATAATCTTCCTTGCTCCTTGCTTACTAGGAATTCACCCAGCGGGTTTAAAGCTTCCTGAATACGATCCCGCAGAGCATTTTCAAAAACAAATCGATTTTTTCCTTTCAAACCGATTTCAGCGTATTTAATTAAAAATGCCTTAAACATTTTCTCTTCCTCCTGTACTGTATCTTGCTTCTTTTAAGTAGATTGGCTACCTAAGTTCGCAATAAAATAAACCTATATCTCTTCGTTATTTACTAGTATAACTACTTTATTTTCTAGTATAACTAATCAGTTTTATAGAAAAACCACATTATTTTCGAGTATATCTACGGAGCATAGGTAACAACTCTTTTAGCTGAGCAATTGTATACTGTATATCCTCCAGGGTAGTCAGATCAGACATAGAAAAACGCAAAGTCGAATCCATAAGATTTTTCGGCAATCCAATCGCTATTAAGGTTACACTCGGCTGAGGGTGGTGGGAACTGCAGGCAGATCCAGCAGAAACATAGACACCCCGGTCCTCCAAAGCATGCAGTAAAACCTCACTTCGAACTCCATCAAAGCTCACGCTCATAATATGAGGCGCAGTTTTTTTAATCTGTTCCATCTCAAATTGATCGGTACATTCCTTAGGAAGTCCATTGATCGTCACTCCCGGTAGGGAACTAACTTCCCTGAGAAAATATTGCTTTAACTCATACATTTTAGAAATTTTGTCATCAAAATTTGTATACAATTCCAATACTGCTTGTCCCAAACCTGCAATCGCGGGAACATTTTCTGTACCGGAACGTAGGCCTCTTTGGTGGCCTCCTCCAAACATGATTGGACTTATCCGTACATTTCTATTGACATAGAGTGCCCCACTTCCTTTGGGCCCATGGATCTTGTGACCACTAAAGGTAAGTAGATCGATTCCCATCCGTTTTGGATAGATCCGATATTTTCCAAAGGCTTGTACAGCATCCACATGGATTAGAATGTCCTTCTTCCTCTCCTTTAGCTCAGCTACGATCTCTTCCACATCCTGAACAACACCAATTTCGTTATTCACATACATCATGGACACCAAAAGCGTGTCCTCCGTTACCTGTTTATATAATTCTTCCTTGATAATCTTACCGGTAGTATCTACCGGAAGGAAGCTAATTTCGAAACCATTCTCTTCTAAAAAAACTAATGGCTGGTGTACAGAAGGATGTTCAATACGGGTAGAAATGATATGCTTTCCTCTACGTTTATTGGCCATAGCCGCCCCAATCAAGGCAAGATTATTGGCCTCTGTTCCCCCGGATGTAAAGATAATTTCTTTGGGTTCCACCTTGAGAGTTTCCGCTATAATCCTAGCAGCTTCCTTTATATAATTTTCAGCCCGTACTCCCATTAGATGCATGGAAGAAGGATTGCCATAATCCTCATACATGATTTTCATCATACAGTCTCGGACACTCTCTGATACCTTTGTCGTTGCTGAATTATCTAAATAAACTTCCATATCCTTAGCCTTCCTTTAAGCATGTCCATTGATTTTTACTTCTTTCTAAAGGATTCCCTATTAATCCATGCTTTATTATAAAGATTTACATTCTTAATTTAGCGCATTTACGACAGTAATTATACCATAGATCATGAGAATAATAAAATATATTTTAATTCATTTCTTCCATATGATAGTAGGTTCGATTTTTTTCTAGCATTTTTAATATCCAGTAAGGATTTACACTTAGTTCACCGGTATCAGTATCTACATAGATACCAAGATGCA
>JAAYQP010000181.1 GCA_012519195.1 Clostridiales bacterium
CACCACTACCCATACAACACTAAGAATCAAGATATCACAGATTTTACTTAAAGCAGTAAAAAAACCATTATCCATATTAAATAAATTACCCATACAAATCTCCTTACTTTAATTATTTATAGGTAATTGCAAAACTAGTAGCTTATCATAATTTTATATACAGCATATATTAATTTCTTCGCTCCATGGCGTGTACGCACGCAAACTTCGCTCAGAAACTATATATGTTGTATATAAAATTGATTAGAATAGTAAGGTTTTGCAATTACCTAAAAAATTCGCCTTCCTAACTTCTGGCAACTTAATCATTCCTTATATTTTAGCATAACCTGTCCCTGTAGGAAAGTATAAATATTTGAAGAAAATCTTGCTCAAGATCTGCTTTTTTTGATATATTAAATGGATAGAACCCATAAAATAACCATAGTTATTCTATAGGTTCTAATTATAGATCGTATCTATCAAAGTTTAAAACAATATCTTAGAAACAATCATCTAACAACTGGAAGTAAGCTTTGGAATGCTTACACGCTGGACAAAGCTCAGGTGCCGCATCTCCTTCATGAACATATCCACAGTTCAGACATTTCCAAAATACCTTTTCATCCTTCTTGAATACGGTTCCATTCTCAATATTCGCAAGGAGCTTACGGTATCTTTCCTCATGATGTGCTTCAACTTTTGCAATCAGTAAGAAGCGTTCTGCAATATCATCAAATCCTTCTTCCTTTGCAGTTTGAGCAAATGCAGGATAATCAATTTCGGCTTCCTCATGCTCTCCTTCTGCAGCTGCCTTTAAGTTTGCTACCGTATCTTTATAGGCAAATGGATAGGTGGCATTAATCTCAACAGGTGCTGGATTCTCTCCATCCAAATGCTCTAGAGCAAGCTTCATAAATACTTTTGCGTGCTCCTTTTCATTTTCTGCAGTTTCTAAAAAAATATTCTGTATCTGTTTATAGCCTTCCTTACCAGCAACGGATGCGTAGTAAGTATATCTCATTCTAGCCTGGGATTCCCCTGCAAATGATTTCATTAAATTCTCGAGTGTTTTTGTACCTCTTAAATTTGCCATATGTATAATACCTCCTTAAATATTATATTATCAAAAAATGTCCTAGCACCCAATTAACGCTTATTATAACATATTTTCATACTTATTCCATTAAATTTATCATTTTTTATTAAAATTTAAGACTTATGGATTTATGTCAATTTATGGATGAATAAGCCGCTCCGTAGCTTCGGCTCAAACCAAGTTGATTTGGGTGGCATAAGCATTCCGTGATCTGAAACGGCAAATAACTCGTTAATCGAAGTAGGATACATAGAAAAAGCCACTGCCATATCCGTCTTTACTCTACGTTCCAATTCCTTGGTACCCCGAATTCCCCCAATAAAATCAATACGATTATCCGTCCTAGGATCTTCAATCCCTAGAATCGGATGCAGTAGATAATCCTGTAATAGAGATACATCCAAAGATTTTACCGGATCTTGTATCGCTTTTAGCTTGGGATTTGCTTCTAAGGCATACCAAGTGCCATCCAAATACATGCCATAGGTTCCTTTTTTCACAGGATTATAGCAGTCTGTACCATGATGATGAACAGAGAAATTCATTTGAATCTTCTCTAAGAATTGATCCTTTGTAAGACCATTTAAATCTTTTACCGCACGATTATAGGGTAGTATCCTTAATTGGTCGTGAGGGAATAGGACCGAAAGAAAATAATTAAATTCCTCCTTGCCGGTATATCCTGGATTCTCCTGCCTTCTTTTTAAACCAACCTTGACTGCAGAAGCTGCCCGATGATGACCGTCTGCAATATAAATCCGATAAATCTCAGCAAAGGCCATCTGGATTACATTCACTTTTTCTTTGTCAGCAATCCTCCATACCCTATGAGTAACTTGATCCCTGGAGATAAAATCATAGATTGGCTCTTCCCTAGTTACCTCTGAGATCACTTGATCAATCTTTTTATGGGAACGATAGGCAAGGAAAATTGGCCCAGTCTGCGCATTGCAGATATCCACATGTTTAATTCGATCGATTTCCTTGTCTTCCCTAGTTTTTTCATGCTTCATGATTACGTTATTCTGGTAATCATCAATGGAGGTACAGGCTACGATTCCCGTCTGGGAACGTTCCTGCATGATTAATTGATAAATGTAATAACATTCCTCGGTATCAGTAATAAAGCTTTCATTGCTTATCATTTCATCAAGAAGTTCTTTCGCCTTTTCATAAACCTTGGGATCATAGATGTCAACCTCATTCGGCAATTGGGTCTCAGCCCTGTCGATCTTAAGAAAAGAGTAGGGCTCCCTTAAGGTTTCCTCCTTCGCTTCCTGGCGATTATATACATCGTATGGTAGAGCTGCGATCCTATGAGCCAAATCCTGCCTTGGCCTGATACATGGAAATGGTTTCACTAACGCCATGGCTACATCCTCCTAATTAACTTTAAAAAGCTAAATGGGAAAATTCTAATGCGTAAAACTACGCCTCATTTTCCCATTATCATTCTATTGCCTTGTATTATTTAATAACTCTAACTTTTAGAACACCCTTCATAGCTTCCAATTTCGCTACGACCTCAGCATTATCGGAAGCTTCAATATCAATGATCGTATAGGCATAATCTCCCTTGCTTTTGTTAACCAAGTTTGCGATATTAACATCCATAGAAGAAATTGCACTTGTAAATTGGGATAACATATTGGGAATATTCTTATGGAGAATCGTAATACGTCCCGCCGCTTCGCATACACCTGCATCGCAGTTCGGGTAATTAACGGAATTTTTAATATTTCCATTTTCTGCATAATCCATCAACTGCATAACCGCCATTTTAGCACAGTTATCCTCTGATTCCTCCGTTGATGCACCTAGGTGAGGTATGGCAATAACATTATTCATTTTTGCTGTTTTTGCATTCGGGAAGTCGGTTACATATTTTGCAACTTTTCCGGATGTTAATGCAACCTCCATATCATCATCCTGAACAAGAAGATCTCTGGCAAAATTAAGGATAATAACTCCATCCTTCATCTTGTCAATCGCTTCCTTATTAATCATTTGCTTTGTATTTAGCTCCGGTTTTTCATTTTCAATTAATGGTACATGTACCGATATATAATCACATTCCCGATAGATTTCTTCCCTGGTCTTAACATGGATAATGTCCCTAGATAGGTTCCAAGCGCTATCAACAGAGATGAAGGGATCACATCCATATACCTCCATTCCAAGGCGTTTTGCTGCATTCGCAACTAAAACACCAATTGCCCCAAGGCCGATTACTCCGAATTTCTTACCTTGAATTTCTTTTCCGGCAAATTTGGATTTTTCTTTTTCAACCAGCTTCGCAATATCAGGGTTATCTTTTACTGACTGAACCCAATTTACACCACCAATAATATCACGGGATGCAAGGATTAGGCCTGCTATTACTAGTTCCTTTACACCATTGGCATTGGCTCCGGGTGTGTTAAATACAACGATACCTCGCTCAGCACATTTCTCTAATGGAATATTATTCACTCCCGCTCCAGCTCTTGCTATGGCTAATAACTTATCTGAGAACTCCATATCATGCATGGATGCACTACGAACCAAGAGAAGCTCAGCTTCTTCCACCTTATCGACTTTCTCATATTGATCATTAAATTTATTTAATCCTACCGGTGAAATAGGATTCAGGCAATTATATTTCATTTCACAGATACTCCTTCCAAGCAATCTTTTACAAATTCTTAGCTTCGAATTCCTTCATAAACTCTACTAACTTTTGAACTCCTTCGATTGGCATGGCATTGTATATGCTTGCCCTCATACCACCAACGGTCCTATGACCCTTTAGGTTCTCCAAGCCCGCTTCCTTTGCTTCTTTTACAAATTTAGCATCCAGTTCCGTATTTCCTGTAATAAAAGGAACATTCATCAAGGAACGATCCTTCTTCTCAACCGTTCCTTTAAACAGCTTACTCTGGTCAAGGAAATCATAAAGGATTGCCGCTTTTTTCTCATTTCTAACCTTCATAGCTTCAAGGCCACCCATGCGCTTAATCCATTGGAATACCTTACCGCAGATATAGATACCATAAGCAGGGGGTGTGTTGTACAATGATTGGTTATCCGCATGGATCTTATACTTTAACATGGTAGGAGTCCCAGGTAGCGTATCCTCCGTAATTAAATCCTCCCGGATAATTACAATGACAACACCAGCGGGACCAATATTCTTTTGAACTCCTCCGTAGAGAATGCCATATTTGGATACATCCACTGGCTCGGATAAGAAACAGGAGGAAATATCGGCAACTAAGGTTTTGCCTTTCGTATTCGGCAGAGTCTTAAATTTTGTTCCGTAGATGGTATTATTCTCACAAATGTACACATAATCCGCATCCTCAGAAATCGGTAGATCAGAGCAATCCGGAATATAGGAAAATGTTTTATCTTCTGAGGAAGCAATCACATTCGCTTTCCCATAGATCGAGGCCTCCTTATATGCCTTTTTTGCCCATTGTCCGGTAATTATGTAATCCGCCACTTTATTTTTCATAAGGTTCAGAGGGATCATAGCAAATTGCTGTGATGCCCCGCCCTGTAAGAATAGTACTTTATAATTATCCGGAATATTCATTAATTCTCTTAAATCTTTTTCTGCTTCCTGAATGATTGCTTCGTAAGCCTTAGATCGATGACTCATCTCCATCACAGACATACCTGTGCCTCTATAGTCCAGCATCTCATCAGCAGCTTCTTTTAAAACTTCTTCCGGTAGCATGGCCGGTCCTGCCGAAAAGTTAAATATTCTTCCCATCTCTCATCCTCCTTATATATTTGATTTAGAACATTATTACTTTAACTTAACAGAGTATAGGTCAATTATAGAGCTATGTTATTTTTTTGTCAATATGAGATCCCTAGAATATTTTTTCTCTAAATCTACTTACCTAGATCTTCTTCTCTAAATCTTCTTCCGAAAACACTTCATCAATCGCAGCTCCTGGAGCAACCATCGGCCATACCTTATCATCGCAGTCGATGATACAATCGATCAAGACAGGCTCATTGAGGGAGATTGCTTCTCGTAATACAGTTTCAACCTCTTCCTTTTTGGTAATCCGATAGGCCTTGGCCCCCATCGCTTCCGCCAATTTCACAAAATCCACCTTATCATTTAAGGTCGTATGGGAATATCTCTTTCCATAAAAGAGACTTTGCCATTGACGAACCATTCCTAGAACATGGTTATTGAATATAATTTCAATAATCGGAATCTGATATCTGGTAGCCGTAGCAATCTCATTCATATTCATACGGAAACATCCATCCCCAGCGATATTAACTACTGTCTTATCTGGCATACCAACTTTTGCCCCAATACATGCACCTAGACCATATCCCATGGTTCCAAGTCCACCTGATGTTAATAATTTTCTAGGGGCCTTATATTTAAAATACTGTGCCGCCCACATTTGATGCTGGCCGACCTCTGTTGTTATGATAGCGTCTCCATTGGTGATCTCATAAAGCTTCTCTAAAATATATGGTCCCGTAAGAATTTCTTGATTATATTTTAATGGATACTTTTCTTTTAAAGCAAGAATATGCTCAATCCACTCTTTATGGCTCAATTGTTTGAGCTTAGCATTAAGCCTTTGCAGAACCACTTTTATATCACCGACGATACTGCATTCCGTAGGAACATTCTTATTAATTTCAGCCGGGTCCACATCAATATGCAGTACTTTAGCATTCTTGGCAAACTTCTTAGCATTTCCAATAACACGGTCAGAGAATCTAGCTCCGAGGGTGATCAATAGGTCACTTTCCGTTACACCAAGATTGGCAGTCTTCGTGCCATGCATTCCGATCATCCCGGTATATAGGGGATCCCTGCCATCAAAGGCCCCTTTCCCCATCAAGGTATCAGTTACCGGTGCATCCACCTTTTTAACAAATTCCTTTAACTCATTCGAGGCATCCGCAAGTACCACACCGCCGCCTACAAATATAAAGGGTTTCTTTGCCTTATGGATCAAATCTAAAGCCTTTTGCAAATCTTCCTCTCTGATATTCTCAGTTTCCCTTTCTATTGGTTCCGGTTTAACAAATTGATAATCGGTCTTCGATGCGGTCACATCCTTGGTTATATCGATCAGAACAGGACCAGGTCTTCCGGATTTTGCAATTTTAAATGCAGTTCTTATCGTTTTTGCTAGTTCATTTACATCCTTAACAATAAAATTATGTTTTGTAATCGGCATGGTTACACCGAAAATATCAACTTCTTGGAAGCTATCACTTCCCAACAGATTCCTTCCAACATTTGCAGTTATTGCTACAAGAGGTACACTATCCATGTAAGCGGTAGCAATTCCTGTAACCAGATTGGTTGCTCCCGGCCCGGAAGTAGCAAAACAAACACCGACTTTACCGGTCGCTCTTGCATATCCATCTGCCGCGTGGGATGCCCCCTGCTCATGGGATGTAAGAATATGTCTTATTTCATTACTATGCTTATATAGTTCATCATAGATATTAAGAATCGCACCGCCCGGATATCCGAATACGGTATCCACTCCATGCTCTTTTAAACATTCTATTACTATTTGTGATCCAGTTAATTCCATATAACAACACCTCCGAAAAATACTAAGCCTTTGGTACTTCTAAGATCGCGCCGCGGTTACCGGAGGTTACCATAGCTACATACCGTGATAGATAACCAGTTTTAATCTTAGGTTCACGAGGCTGCCATTTTGCTCTTCTTGCTTCTAGTTCCTCCTCCGATATTATAAAGTTTAAGGTATTGGCGTTAATATCGATTTGAATGATATCTCCTTCCTCGACCAATGCAATATTACCCCCAACAGCAGCTTCCGGTGAAACATGCCCAATACATGCTCCACGAGATGCCCCTGAGAAACGACCATCGGTAATCAAGGCAACGGAGGAACCAAGTCCCATTCCCATAATCGCGCTGGTTGGGTTTAACATTTCCCGCATTCCAGGACCACCCTTAGGGCCTTCATAACGAATGACGACAACATCTCCTGGGTGGATTTTACCACCTGTAATTGCTGCAATCGCATCCTCCTCACTGTCAAATACCCTTGCAGGTCCTTCATGTTTCAGCATCTCGGGTGCTACTGCAGAACGTTTTACCACACCGGTATCCGGTGCGAGGTTACCTTTTAGTACGGCTATTCCACCCGTCTCACTATAGGGATCCTCAATCGGCCGGATGACTTCCGGATTTAGGTTGGTAGAGTGTTTGATATTCTCACCCACGGTTTTACCTGTAACGGTAATTAGATCTGTATTCAATAATCCCTTCTTATTCAATTCATTCATAACAGCGTAGACACCGCCAGCTTCATTTAAGTCCTCCATATAGGTAGGTCCTGCTGGTGCTAGATGACATAGGTTCGGTGTACGCTTGCTAATATCATTCGCAATTTCGATATCCAAATCAATTCCAGCCTCATGGGCGATAGCAGGTAGATGCAACATCGTATTGGTTGAGCATCCTAAAGCCATATCCACGGTTAAAGCATTGATAAAGGCTTCCTTTGTTAAAATATCTCTTGGTCGAATATCCTTTTTTAGTAGTTCCATGATCTGCATACCAGCATGTTTTGCAAGCTTTATACGTTCGGAATACACAGCGGGTATTGTTCCATTTCCCTTTAGCCCCATGCCGATTGCTTCCGTCAGACAGTTCATGGAATTTGCTGTGTACATTCCAGAACAGGAGCCACAGGTTGCACATACTTTATTCGCGTATTCCTCTAACTCATCTTCCGTCATTTTACCTGCACTATAAGCTCCTACTGCTTCAAACATACTGGACAAACTGGTTTTATATCCTTTAACCCGACCTGCCAACATCGGTCCACCGCTAACAAAGATGGTAGGAATATTTAATCTTGCGGCAGCCATCAAAAGTCCTGGTACATTTTTATCACAATTAGGCACCATGACCAATGCATCAAACTGATGAGCCATTGCCATCGCTTCCGTTGAATCCGCAATCAAATCTCTTGTAACTAAGGAATAATGCATTCCTTGATGGCCCATTGCAATACCGTCACAGACTGCAATCGCAGGAAATACGATTGGGGTACCACCAGCCATAGCAACCCCAAGTTTAACAGCTTCCACAATTTTATCTAAATTCATATGTCCGGGTACGATTTCATTATAGGAGTTGACAATACCAATCAAAGGCCGATTTAATTCTTCCTTTGTTAATCCCAGAGCATTAAATAATGATCTGTGAGGTGCCTGCGAAATACCGGTTTTTACTGCGTCACTTCTCATAATTACCACCTTTCCTTAATTCGAATCTAACTTTTATTAAATCGTATCAAATGATAACAATTCCATCAGCTATCACCAAGCCCTTGCTATATGTAGTACTTAATTTCATCTAATCCAGATCCTTTAACTTACGATGAATCTAATGATTATAAATCGCTCGGCGAAACTAGTGGAACTTTTAAGTTTTCGTATATTTTAGAGTATTTCAGTATATGATAAAGGATTTTCCTATAAAAATCAATGTTAATTTCAATTTAACGCTGAATTAATTTCCATTATTATTTATAATTATACAAGGTATAAACACCAGTCATGTTAGTAAAAATGCTAGCCATATTTCCAAAGGAAGTTTTAAAATATGGAATCGAAAAATATATTTTATTTGAGTAAATTATTATTGATATTGTAGTTTTTTCGTGGTAAGATTCCTTTAAATGCCAATATTTACATATTCTACAATAATATAAATGAATCAATCTAGATCTATTATTTCAAATCTTGGAGGCGCTAATATGACGATATCATTTGCTGAATTCTTAAGTCAGCTGGCATCCAATCCTGCATTATGCATTACCGTACTTCTAACCTTAGGAGTTGTATTAGTTAATGGTTGGACGGATGCACCAAATGCCATTGCGACCTGTGTCTCAACTCGTTCCATTCATCCTAAAAAAGCAATCATCATGGCTGCCATTTTCAATTTTCTTGGCGTTTTGTTTATGACCATGATTAATAATGCAGTTGCTGAAACCATCTATAAGATGGTGGATTTCGGTAGTAATTACAAGAATGCGTTGATTGCTCTATGTGCAGCATTATTCGCCATTGTTGTGTGGGCTACAGCAGCTTGGGCTTTTGGTATTCCTACCAGTGAGTCCCATGCATTAATTGCTGGTATAACCGGTGCTGCAATTGCTTTACAGGGTTTTTCCGGCATCAATGAGAATGAATGGATTAAAGTAATCTATGGGTTGGTAATGTCAACCGTACTAGGGTTTGGCTCTGGTTTTCTTATTGTACGATTCATTGCTTTTATCTGCAAAGGGATGGATCGGCGCAAAACCACTGTCTTTTTTAAAAATGCACAGGTATTAGGCGGCGCTGCTATGGCTTTTATGCATGGTGCGCAGGATGGCCAAAAATTTATGGGAGTATTTATGCTCGGTGTTTTTCTCGCAAAAGGACAGGGAAGTGTAACTAATTTTCACATACCAATCTGGTTAATGATTCTTTGCTCTCTTGTAATGGCTTTGGGAACTTCTATCGGCGGCTATCGCATTATAAAAACCGTTGGTATGGGTATGGTAAAATTGGATGCATACCAAGGATTTGCTGCTGATGCTGCAGGAGCGATAAGCTTACTAACAGCATCCATTCTAGGTATTCCAGTTAGTACAACACATACAAAGACAACAGCCATCATGGGCGTTGGAGCATCAAAACGGCTTACCAGCGTTAATTGGAATATCGTTAAGGAAATGGTATATGCATGGATATTAACATTTCCAGGATGTGGTTTACTCGGTTTTCTTATGGCATATCTATTTATGGCAATCTTTTAATAAGGTAAATTCAGCTTAGAAACTTGATGTGTTGTATATAAAATTGATACAATTGTAAGGTTTAGCAATTAACTAAATCTTTAACTATAATTATAAGGAAGGAAATAGTTGAAATGGCAAAGAAAAACGAATATAATTACTTTGAAGCTTTTTGTGAATTGTCACAATATTCATTAAAATCAGCCATACTTTTGAAGGAAGTGCTAAATAATTTTAGTTATAAAAACAAAGCTGAGAAAGTAAAGGAAATGCATCAAATTGAACATACGGCTGATCATGCAAAGCATGATATCATGAATCGACTGGTTAAGGAGTTTCTTCCTCCCATTGAGCGTGAGGATATCACCACTTTAACCCAGGGAATTGATGATGTAACCGATGCTGTAGAGGATGTATTAATCTATATTGATATCTTTAATATTAGCATAATCCGTCCGGAAGTAATTCATTTTACCGATCATATTGTAGATTGCTGTAAAGCTATGGATGATGCTATGAAGGAGTTTAAGAATTTCAAGAATTCAAAAACCCTGAAAGATAAGATCATTGAGATTAACCATTTAGAGGAAAAAGGCGACGCACTCTATGTAGATATTGTCCGTAGACTATATGAGAAGGAAAAAGATCCTATTGAATTGCTTCGCTGGACCCAAGTTCTACATCGGTTAGAAAAATGCTGTGATAAATGCGAGGATGTTGCCAATACTTTAGAAAGCATTATGATGAAGAACACATAAATAATAGATACAATAAAATCTTGAGTTATAAATGATATCAGTTATATGTAATGGCACAACGATTATTTTATGCGTATTGAAAGTCGCAGAAATGAGGTAGCTATGAATTTAGAAAAACAAAAAGCATTTATTATACATTCCGCTTATATTGTCCTCCTTTTGGGCATTGTATATGTTAGTATTAAATTTTTGCTTCCATTATTGATGCCCTTTGTTATTGGTATGATTATTGCTCTTGTTTTTCGTCATATAATTGATCTCATTCAGAAAAAAACATATGTGAAACGAACCTTCGTTTCTATTTTTATACTAATTCTATTTTATGGCTTGCTGGCACTCATAATCAGCATAATAGGACTTAAAGTATTTACCTATGTAGAAAATCTCTTCTATAGTCTCCCTACTCTTTATGAGACTACGATTGAGCCAGCAATTCGAAAGATTGCCGACAATCTAATTCTTAACTTTCCTGGTGTGCAACAGTATGTTGAGGAGTTTTTAAATAATATCAGTGATTCTATTTTTAGTTATTTAAAAACCATCTCCTCCACCGTAGTCACTAAAATTACCGGGTTGGCTGGTCAACTACCAGCATTATTGATCAAGTTAATTTTTACAATCGTTTCCTCCTTCTTTTTTACGATAGATTACTACCGTATCTCAGAATTTTTGATGAGGCAATTTCGTGGTGAACGACGAGAAATGATGCTAAAATTAAAGGATAACGGGATCGGTACCTTGGGTAAATTTATCAAAGCATATTCACTGATTATTACAATAACATTTTTGGAATTATCCATTGGCTTTTGGATTTTGGGAATTCCCAATCCTTTTCTCTTGGGTGCTCTGGTAGCTATTGTAGATATCCTTCCTATCTTGGGAACCGGTGCGATCCTACTACCATGGTCGATTATATCCTTTGTTTTAGGTAATTTAAAAATCGGTATCGGAATGCTTTTACTCTATATCGTTGTAACCGCTGTAAGGCAGACCATAGAGCCTAAAATTGTCGGTCAGCAGATTGGACTCCATCCAATCGTTACTTTACTATTAATGTATGTAGGTGCTCAATTGATGGGTGTTCTCGGGCTACTTATACTGCCGATCATAGCAACCATTATAAAAACTTTAAATGACGAGGGAACTATCCACTTAATTAAATAAATCTAATAAAAAATCTGTTGCAAACAATTCATTATTTGCAACAGATTTTTATTATCCCATTATCATCCTTTTAATTTTGTTTTTAATCCATTGGTTCGTCTACTGTGATATATTTTGGCTTATTGCATCTTTGGCATAAATGTTGAGCAGTCTGTCTGATTAGAGTCCGTAGCATTTCTAGGCTCCACATGTATCTTTTCAGCGGAACAATGATCACCATTCATATAGTATTCACAGGTATTAACTACGCATTTAATACCTTCATTTGGTTTATCCATCTTTTTGATTGCCATATCTTTCCCTCCACAGATCTAGATAAAAAATTTACGATTACTCTCTTATTATTTCTATTTGGGAAAGATAA
>JAAYQP010000182.1 GCA_012519195.1 Clostridiales bacterium
ATATAATCAAAGTGTTATTCCCCGGGATTATTGAAACATATATAAAAAAGTACCACTTAAAAAGTACATTTGAATGGCAATATTATCATCTATATGGGAGGTATGATTAAAAATTATGGAATTAGAAGTGAAAGAAAAGCAGATGAAAAGGGTTAAGAAAAAAGCAGTTATCCCACAATCAGAGTGTGTAGCATGCGGGACTTGTGTCAAGGTATGCCCGCGGGAAGCGATAACCATCATTCATGGTATTTATGCAAAGGTCAATGAGGATATCTGTATAGGCTGTGGGAAATGTAAGATTGCATGCCCTGCCTCGATCATTCGATTGGAGGCGAGAGTATAATGAAAAAAAGTAAGAAATGGTATGAATATTTGTGGATCTTTTCATCGATCTATCTAGTACTAGGTTTTTTTAATATTCTATTTGCTTGGCTAGGTATGTTGTGCTTTCTATTACCTCTGTTAATTTCTATTGTCAAAGGAAATAAATCCTATTGTAATCACTATTGTGGACGTGGTCAGCTTCTTGACCTTTTGGGGAACCGGTTTAATCTATCACGAAAGAAGGATATCCCGCCATTTATCCGAAGTAAATGGTTTCGATACGGATTTTTAATATTTTTCTTAACCATGTTTGGCATTATGGTATATAATACTTATCTTGTCTTTGCTGGGGCACGGGAGCTGAAGGAAGTGGTAACTCTCTTATGGATCTTTAAGCTGCCCTGGAAGTGGGCCTATACGACTGACATAGTAAGTCCAGGGATAGCACAATATGCCTTTGGATTTTATAGTGTCATGCTCACCTCGACCATCTTAGCAGTCATTACTATGGTACTATTTAAGCCAAGATCCTGGTGTGTATACTGCCCGATGGGTACGATGACACAGACTATTTGTAGGATTAAGAGTAGGGGGAAATCCTTGTGACGAATATCATAAAGATTAATATTTGCAGGATACTAAGATTTGAATGATGTTCTGTTAAGTAGATATTTATTATCAAATATATTACAATTTTACAATATTAGACTTGAGGAAAATCAATTTGAGATACTTATTAGATTGATATGGTAAAGCATCGCTTTCAATTGCGCTTAATTTGCAAGGAAGTCGATGCTTTAATTTATTGTCGGCTAAAATGTTTTATCTCATTTTATTAAGTAGCTCTTCTCGTTACTATTTAAAGATTATAATAACAAATTATGCTAAAATATTTGATTTATTATGCAATATGGAAAAATATGTGATATAATGGGGATGATATCAAATTATATCTATTATAAGAAGGAGATTTGTATGTATACAATACCTTTAGCTCATATTGAAGTAGATGAATTAGGTATACAAAAAAGTCAAAGTTTAACCGATCATTTATTACAAGTCGGAAAAATAGCTGCTGACATAGGGGATAAAGCAGGAATAAAGCATATAATGATGCAGGTTGGATATCTACATGATATGGGAAAAGCGGATAGAGCTTTTCAGAATTATATTCAAGGCATAAGCCATAAAAAAGTGGATCATTCATCAGCTGGAGCAAAATTATGGATTCATATACTAGATAATTTGAATAAGCATGAAAAGGTGGTTGATAATATCCGGTTTCAATACTATAAAGAGATCATTTTATATCTAATTCAATCCCATCATGGCTTATTTAATATAATAAATATAGAAAGTGGTAAGAACAAATCCATTGAACGATTAGATTATGACGCTACAGGCGAATATCATTTTCAGGAAGATGTTTTAAATTATTTTAAGCATTTTGATCTTCTATTGAGCAAGAAATATAAGTTAAATTTTGATGAGATAGCTATAAAGGGCTACGAAGAGTTTAGTATAATTTTTGATCGATTAAAGATGATGGCAAAATCTAATCCATTAGCATTATCAGATAAAAAAATATATAAACGCGAATTTCAGTATTACATAACATGTTTTATTCGCTTATGTTTATCGATATTAAAAGAAGCGGACATGTATGACTCTGCTAATACTTTTCTAGTAGAAAAGCAAAAAGTATGGGATCAAGAGGAACTTAATAATATCTGGAATGACGGTTACTTAAAGATAGAAAAAATATACTCTGATTATAAAGCATCAAAAAATTTATCGGAGTTAAATCAAACAAGAACAGAAATGGCTAATCAGGCGAAAGAATTTGCAAGTTTGTATAGTGAAGGAGTATTTCAATTAGAACTGCCTACAGGTGCTGGTAAGACAAAATCCTCCCTGCGATATGCTTTTACCAATGCCATGAAATATAATAAAAGGCGAATCTTTTATATAACAGCTTTTCTATCTGTTTTAGAGCAGAATGCAGAAGAGATAAAAGCGATTGTTCAAAATGATTCAGCAATATTAGAACATCATAGTAATGTTATTTTAGAAAATCAGGATTTTGATGAAGCAACTAAAGATAGTATCGACTATAGCATGTTGAATTACCTAAAGGAAAGTTGGGAATCTCCGATAATACTCACCACGATGGTACAATTTTGTAATACTCTTTATAAAGGGAAAGCCGATCAAATCAGAAGATTTAGTAAATTAATAGATTCTATAATCATTATCGATGAGGTGCAGAGTTTACCATTGAAGATGATCTACAATTTTAATCTTATGATGAATTTTATGAATCAGATTATGCACTGTAATATTGTTCATTGTACAGCCACACAGCCAGTTTTGAACAGCGCTGCTCTAAGTTATCCAGTGTATTATGGGGATGAAAATAGAAATGATTTTAGTATTGTAGAAAATGATTTGGTCAACAGATCATGTTTTGATCGAGTGGAATATTATAATCTTACCGGGAAAAATGCAACAGATAAAATGTCAACTCTTAATATCATTGCTCACGTTGAAAATACGCTTAGCGAAGTAAATAGTTGTCTTATTGTTTTAAATACGAAAACTGCAGTTAAAATTCTATATGAGGAATTATCTAAACAATTACCAGAGGTAAAGGTAATTTATCTAACGACCAATCTGTGTGCTGCACATCGACTTGATTTAATTCAAGAAATGAAAGATCTTCTAATTAAAAATCGTAAGGAAAACTCAAACTATAAATTAATATGTATAAGTACGCAATTAATAGAGGCTGGGGTGGATCTAGATTTTGATTGTATATATCGGTCTATGGCAGGTATTGATAGTCTGATTCAATGTGCTGGTCGGTGCAATCGAGAAGGCAAGCTAACAAGAAAAGGCATGAGTGTTCGTGGAAAAATATATATCATAAATTATGAATCAGAAAATCTGTCTAACCTACAGGATATTAAGCAAACTATAGATGCATCGCAAGAAGCTATTCGTGCTATGAATATTGCAAATGAAGAATTACCAATTTCATTGGATGAAATTAAACAGTACTATTATAATAAATATTATGTTCAGAATGAAAGTAAACTGTACTATTGGGATGAAAAAGAAAAAGAAACAATGATTGAAGAATTGAGTATGAATAGAAATCGAAGGAATGAGTTTAAACAGCTTCATTGCATGAAATATCCATATCAATTAGCGCAATCCTTCAGGACGGCAGCCGATCATTTTGAATTAATAAAGCAAGATACCGTTGGAGTAATTGTCTATTATAAAAATGACGAACTAATAAATCGACTGCAACAAGCAATATACAATAGAGATCGATTTAAGATTATGGACCTATTAAAAAAATTACAAAGAACAACAGTTAATGTATATAATAACGAGAAGTTGGCTCCTTATATTCACAATATACTTGGTGATGAGAGAGGCGAATTAAATGGACAAATTTTACTTTTGGACAAGCCCTACTATGATGAAAATATGGGAATTGTAACGGATGGTCTAGCAGACTTTATTATATAAGAAGGAGGTCATTATGAGTGAGAAGTTTCTTTCAACTCCATTTTACTATCGGTTATTTGGTGATTATGCATTATTTACCGATCCAGTAACAAAAGGAGGAGGCGAAAAATTTACGTACCAGATTCCGACCTATCAAGCATTAAAAGGAATAACAGAGCAGATTTACTGGAAACCTACATTACAGTACTACATTGATGCAGTAAAAGTGATGAAACCGATTCAAACAGAAACGAAAGGTATTTTAGCACCTTTGAAAAAAGGGGGAAAAGATTTAAACTACTATACTTATTTAAAGGATGTTGAGTATTTGGTTAAGGTACATTTTGAATGGAATGGGTTAAGGAAGGAACTTGAAAATGATAGAAACGAAAAAAAGCATGAACAAATCTTTCTAAGGTCATTAGAGAGGGGGGGAAGGAGAGATATATTTCTAGGAACACGAGAGTGTATAGGTTATGTTGAAGGGATAAAAGAAGTTGAATTTGAAAATTCTATTACTGCATTCGAAGGAAAACAACTATCATTTGGGATAATGTTCCATTCGTTTATTTATCCTGATGAAGCCTATGACGAAGAAACTGCTAATCATTTGACCTCCAATTTCACAAGTATATTTATGAATAATGGAAGAATTGACTATGTGCGTCCGGAAGAATGTGAAATTCGGCAGCAATTAAGAAATTATTCCATAAAAAAATTTTATTTAGATTCTGTATGTAATTCATACAAGGGAGGAGGTGTTTAAACAGTGAGTGTATTACGCGCGTTATATGAAACTTATAATACTGCGCTTAGGGCTAATCTAGTCGATAGGACAGAGGATATAGGACAAAAAACTGTATTGCTTCCTGTATACCATTCCAATAAAAGGTCAAATGGCAATGATATTATTCAGATAACACTGACAGCTTGTGGAGATTTTATAAAGGCTGAGTGGGTACCAAAGGATGAATATATTATATATCCTGTGACTGAACAATCGATTATACGGTCAAGTGGGATTGCACCTCACCCCTTATGTGATGAACTTTCCTACCTTTCTAAGGAGATTAATCCGGAAAAGCATGAAAAGTACTTACAAGAGATTGATTCATGGAAAGAGTTTATGCAGCAGGGACAAATAAACCCAACATTTGAAGCAATTACCAACTATATCTATAAGGAAACTATATTAGGTGATGTGATTAGAGGAATACTAGGAAATACTTCTTATCATATTGATGAAACGTATGTTGTTCATTATCATGCCGAGAACCAGAAGGAAAAGCAATGGAAACTAGAGAAAATATTTGTCACTTTCCTTGTGGAAAATCTAAATGCTTTACAAAAGAATAATTCCGTTACATCAGATCAACAATTACATATCAATTATATAGACTATATAAGATATATTAATAAGAATAAGCCAAAGAAATATTGCAATATATCAAAAGAACTAACCTATTGTGCTACCTTACACCGTGGGATTATGGGGAATGCAAAAATAATTTCAATTAGTAATCACAACGAAACCTATTATGGGAGATTTAGTACAGGTGAAGAGGTAGTTTGCATTGGTTATGAAGCATCGCAGAAAATTCACCTTATGTTGAAATATTTCCTTGAAAATAAAAATAACTCAAGGTGGCTTGGTGAAACCAGCTATCTTATCAACTGGTTTTCCGATGATATAGAAAACAATGAAGGCTTACAATTAACAAATACGATATCCACCTACGAAGATACTGATTCTGACTTAGAAGATGATGAAGAGATGGTTTCTTTAGGAGGTCAGCCTTCAAAAGCGCTAAATGACTATCTTACAGGAAGAGAAAGTATGATCTCACCAGATAGTAAATTTTATGTAATGATTATTGATAAGATTAGTAATGGACGAGTATCAATCAAATACTTTAGAGAAATTGCAAAATCAGATTTATATCAACGGGTTAAAGGATGGTATGAATCAACAAGATGGAGCTACTTTAATCCAAAGCTGAAAAAATATATGCAGCAAAGTCCGTCCATCTACCGATTAACGGATTATATTATGGGGATGGAAATTGAGGAAAAGAAAACAACAAAAGTCTCATGTAAAAATAAAAGCCTAAGAGCAAAGACGGTGGAGCGATTGATACCTTGTATATTAGAAGGAAAAAGGATACCTATAGATCTCGTTAGAAAGATGTATTATAACCTTTGCAAAAGAAGCTCCTATGGAGACACCTGGAATTCTTTAGTTCAAGTGGGATGTTCAATATTTAAGAAGTATAAGATAGATTACCAAATGAAAGATGAGGTGAATGAGTTGTTAGAAGAGAAAAACCAAGATCGCAGTTACTTGTATGGTCGACTACTTGCTGTTTATGAAAAATTAGAAGCTGATGTTTTGGAAACTGGTAGTAAGAAAGGGGATGATGGTAAACAATTCAAAGATAGTGGAAACCGTTCTACAAATGCAGAGCGATTATGGACAGTATATACGAAGACACCAGCAAGGACATTAATGATTTTAGAGGATAGGATTAGACCATATAAAGAACGATTGCTAAAAAATAAGCCAAGCTCACATATTTACTATGAACGATTGATAGGTTCATTAGTAAATAATCTAGCAGAGAATGCAAGCTTTGAAGATGAGAAAAACAATCCACTTGATGAGAATTTTATATTTGGCTACTATGCTCAAAAACAAGATTTTTATAGGAAACGAAACGAGGTTAAAGAAGAGGAGTTTGCTGTAGAATATATTATGGAGGTATAAGAAATGGCTAAGTTAGAGAATAAAATTGATTTTGTAATGTTTTTTTCTGTTGAAAATGCGAATCCTAATGGGGATCCGTTAAATGGAAATATGCCTAGAAATGATTATGATGGTTATGGTGAGGTTAGTGATGTATGTATTAAGAGAAAGATACGAAATCGTCTACAGGATGCTGGCGAGAAAATATTTGTCCAAGCCAATGATCGGATTGAAGATGATTTAACTTCATTAGAGGCACGCTTTGATAGTATTTTCCGGAAAGATAAAGATGATGATGAAACAGTTTATTCAAAATCGTGTGAACTCTGGATTGACGTAAGAAGCTTTGGACAGGTAGTTACATTTCAAAATCGTTCAATAGGGATACGTGGGCCAGTTTCAGTCTCTATGGCGAAAAGTTTAAGTCCAGTTAATGTAATCAGTATGCAAATTACTAGAAGTACAAATGGTATGAAAAAAGAAAAAGGAGGACGATCCTCTGATACGATGGGAACCAAACACTATATTGACTTTGGATTATACAAAGTAAAGGGAAGCATTAATCCTTATTTTGCCGAAAAAACAGGTTTTACAATGGAGGATGCTTTAAAGATCAAAGAAGCATTGCGTACACTATTTGTAAATGATGCATCTTCAGCAAGGCCAGAAGGAAGTATGGAAGTAAAAAAACTATATTGGTTTACCCATCCAGGTCAACTTGGCGTGGCTTCTAGCGCTAAAATACATAGTATTGTTGACTGTGATATTAAGGAAGGAGTTATTAAGCCGCTATCCTATAACGATTATGAGATTAAGATTAAAGACGATGAACTATCTCAATATAAAGAAAAAGGGTTGAGGGTGGAGGTAATTGAAGGAATATAAAGAAGAGGATTATTTAATGATATCCGGTATACAGCATTTTATCTTTTGTAGGCGTCAATGGGCTCTAATACATATAGAACAGCAATGGGAAGAAAATTATTTTACTACAGATGGTGAATTACTACATGAACGAGCAGATGACGACAGTATACGAGAAAGTAGAAGGGATTTAATAACGATCCGTGCCCTACCTATAAAATCAAATCGCCTGTGTATTACCGGAAAGTGCGATGTAGTAGAATTAAAATTGTCTTCGGAAGGTGTGTATTTTCCTAAATATAAAAATACTTATCAGGTTTTCCCTATAGAATATAAGCGAGGAAAGCCTAAGGAAAATGAAAGTGATATCCTTCAACTTCTAGCTCAAGCAGTATGCCTTGAAGAAATGCTAATTACGACTATAAAAAAAGGATACATATTTTATTTTGAAACTAGAAGAAGACAAGAAATAATATTTACAGATGATATGAGAGAACGATTAAATGATATTGTATCTGAAATGCATCATTATATGGATGAAGGCTTAACTCCGAAAGTGAAAATTGGAAAAAAGTGCAAGACATGTTCTCTAAATGGTATATGTTTACCCTATTTAAATGAAGATAAGAATGTTGATTTATATATTCAGAGGAGGATTAGTGAATGAGGCAGCTTCTGAATACGTTATATGTTACAAGGCCAAATGCTTATTTATCCTTAAATGGTGAGAATGTTGTAGTTAAAGAAGAAAATGTGGCAATTGGCAGGTATCCCCTACATAACATAGAAAGCATTGTACTTTTTTCAAATCTTGGGATGAGCCCTCAGCTTATGGGTAAATGTGTAGACGAAAAAATATCGATCTGTTTTCTAACTCCGAATGGGCGGTTTAGAGCAAGAGTAGTAGGGAAAAGTTATGGCAATGTATTACTGAGAAAGAAGCAGTATAAGGTTTCAATGATTAATGCTGAATGTATAAAGATTGCTAGAAATATTATACTAGGCAAAATTTACAACGAAAAATGGCTTGTAGAACGTTACGTAAGAGAATATCCATTACGAATCCGAGATCAACTGTTAAAAAACATATCTAATCAGTTAACAGAATATATGCATTTTGTAAAAGCGTGTACAGATCTAGAAACATTAAGAGGCTTTGAGGGAAAGGCACAAGTTTGCTATTTTCAGGGATTTAACGAGTTAATATTGAACCAGAAAAATGATTTCTTTTTTAATGGTAGAAATAGAAGGCCCCCACAAGATCGTGTAAATAGCCTATTATCCTTTGCATATACTTTACTAGGTAACGATATAGCTAGTGCCCTTGAAACGGTAGGACTTGATTCCTATGTTGGCTTTATGCATCAAGATAGACCAGGACGTATTTCGTTGGCATTGGATATGATTGAAGAGTTTCGTGCACCTATTGCAGATCGTTTTGTTATCTCCATTATTAATAGGAACCAAGTGAAACCAGACGACTTTATACTTAATGAAAATGGATCTGTATTAATTAAAGATGAGGCGAGAAAGAAAATACTTAGTGAATGGCAGAAAAGAAAACAGGAAGAATTAAGACATCCATTTCTAGACGAGAAAATATCTTGGGGACTAGTACCTTACTCTCAAGCAATGCTTTTAGCACGCTACCTACGTGGCGATTTGGATGAATATCCGCCCTTCTTTTGGAAGTAGAGGTGAATTTGATGTACATACTTATTACTTATGATATCAATACTACATCATTAAATGGACAAAAGAGATTAAGAAAAGTGGCAAAAATCTGCATAAACTATGGACAAAGAGTACAAAACTCGGTATTTGAGTGCAAGGTCAATGAATCTCAATACCGAGAACTACAGCATAAGCTTGTTAAAGTTATTGATCAAAAGGTAGACAGTTTACGATTTTATCGATTAGGTGATAATTACGATAAAAAGGTAAAGCATATTGGTGCAAAAGAAACGTATAAAGTGGAAGAACCAATGATACTATAGTGCGAATGTGAAGCAGACATAATTTTCCTAAAGGGTTCGCACTAAAAAAATGGTAAACTACAGAATGAATATATTAAAAAATCATAAAATGTTATGACAACCATATAATCAACCATATGATTTACCACAATTAGTGATTTTATATAGTAATATACTATATTTAGCTGTCGCACCCTTCATGGGTGCGTGGATTGAAATTCGCATTTCGTGATTATATTCAGAATTATCCAGCGTCGCACCCTTCATGGGTGCGTGGATTGACATATCATGGAGTGCATGG
>JAAYQP010000183.1 GCA_012519195.1 Clostridiales bacterium
TACCACAAATAGGTGCTCTCTTGTTATGTCTAAAAGGCCTAAAATCTTATTTATCCATTTACCGAATGTAACTTTACGCTAAGCCTAAAAAAAATTTATTGTATTACAGTATTAAACTCATTACTTATTAATGTTTTAAACCATTAACTTATTTACATTATTTTGCAATTATATAAAGAAAATTTCAAGCTATAATTTAAAAATTCATTAAATTAAGCCCATTTCCGCGGGTTTCTCATATTATTATTCCAAGCAAAATTCTTTTATACATATACTTCTTCTATATAAAGAAAGGTAGTCACAACTCCTATTATACCTGGAGATTCAGGCACAAATTACCATTCAGAACATATAATATGGGGTAAAGGAGTGAAGCATATGTCTCATCAAATTGATTTTGGTATTTTTGGCGGGGATCTCCGTCAGGTTTACATGGCAGAAACTCTGTTAGATAAAGGCTATTCAGTTGCAGTATATGGCCTGATGCAATCTCTTAGCCATAAAAATTGTGTACCTGTATCAACATTACATGATTTATTTGAAATGTGTAAAGTATTGATCGGCCCCATACCAATGTCTAGAGATCAGGTTACGATCACTGCTAATCAAGATGTTTCTGACCTCACTATTGCCCATGTGGCTTATCAATTATCAAATCATCATATTCTAATCGGTGGGAACATTCCCTTACCATTGCTAGAAATCTGTAACTCAAAGCGAATTCCATACTATGATCTTATGCAAGATGAGAATATCACGATAAAAAATGCCATAGCAACTGCCGAGGGAACTATAATGGAAGCAATTGCATGTAGCGACCGGAATCTTTATGACAGTAATTGCCTTGTACTTGGATATGGCCGCTGTGCAAAGGTACTTGCAAGAAAACTAAAAGCATTAGATGCACGGGTAACGATTGCTGCCAGAAGGACTGAGGCTCTAGCACAGGCAGAAGCGGATGGTCATGGAGTTGTTGCTTTAAAAAATATCAAATGTATTCTTCCTTCCTTCCATTATATATTTAATACAATTCCATCCCTAATTCTTAATCAAGGCTGCCTTGAACTAGTAAATCCGTCCGTTACTATAATTGATATCGCTTCCGCTCCAGGAGGGGTGGATTTTGAATATGCAAAGCAACATAAGCGCTTTGCAAAATCCTGTCTTGGTCTTCCGGGTAAAGTCGCTCCTAGGTCGACCGCTGTTATTCTTGTAACTGGAATTTTAGCTTATCTTAAAGAAAGAAGTGATTAAATGACCCTTGAAGGAAAAAATGTAGGTTTTGCTCTAACTGGATCATTTTGCACTTATATGGATGTTTTCCCAGAAATGGAGAGCCTTGTGAAAGAAGGAGCAAATGTTTACCCTATATTCTCAGATAGAGCTAAAGAAATCGATAGTCGTTTTGGAATGGCAAAAGAATTTCTTAAGAAAGCAAAAGAACTTACTGGTAGAGATCCGGTCACAACCATTGTAGATGCCGAACAATTTGGTCCGAAAAATTTTCTTGACTTGGTAATTATTGCTCCCTGCACCGGTAATACTCTCGCTAAGTTAGCAAATGGTATCACGGATTCTCCAGTTCTAATGACTGCTAAAGGTCACCTAAGAAATGGGAAACCCGTATTACTTGCAATTGCAACCAACGATGCCTTGGGTGCAAACATGAAAAATATTGGACTTTTAATCAATGCCAAAAATATATATTTTGTTCCATTTGGTCAAGATAATTTTGAGAAAAAACCCAACTCGATGGTTGCTCATTTTAACCTAATCCTGCCTGCTGCAAAGGAAGCGCTACAAGGAAGACAACTACAGCCAGTCACTAGAGCTCCTAGGTAATCTATAACATACTCTAGGAAAAGAGATCGCTGAACAAGGTTAAATATAGAATATTATCCATTCAATTATCATATTACATTAGAGAAATATCCAGATATCCCACCCTCAACAATTCTATCGGATGTGAATGCCACTATTCGACTTTTTAAAAATAATTTGGCTTATAGAGTATTTTTAAGGAATAGGACAGTTCTTCCTATTCCTTAAAAAATGTCCGAGGTTAATTGACTAGCTTAGAGTCAATTAATCCCGGACATTTGTCGGATTCTATGCATTTTTCTCTGTATTTGGTTTCTCCAGGTCTACAATAGATGATTTCTTCATCGGAATTCTGCAGTTTTTATTGCTACCAAATTCTACAATAACAATTTCATCCATTACATCAATTACAACACCGTAGAAACCGCTGGAAGTCAACACGCTGTCTCCTGCTGCTAAGGTGGATAGCATTGCTTCCATCTGCTTTTGTTGCTTCTTCTGTGGACGTATCATCATAAAATAAAGTAAGAGTCCAAGTACTGCAACCTGTACCAGAATCATGATCATGCCTCCAGTACCGGAAGCGGCACCATCTGCTGTATTATTTGCTAAAAGAATAAAATTGTTCATTATCATTTCCTCCTAAAGATTTGTTTTGTATAATTCAATGTTATTCGCATTTAATCTTCGCTCCTAACAAATCCTTCTAATTTTTGCTTCTTGTATTCTTGATATCGATGTTCCCGAATGGCATCCCTGATTTCCTCCATCATATGATTATAGAAATAGAGATTATGGAGAACGAGTAAGCGCATTCCTAACATTTCCTTGGCTTTTAATAGGTGTCTAATATATGCCCTGCTATACATTCGGCAAGTTGGGCATTGGCATCCTTCCTCTAGAGGTCGATCATCTAATTCATATTTAGCATTTGCTAGATTCATTTTACCATGATTGGTATAAGCATGTCCATGTCTTCCATTCCGTGAAGGATATACACAATCAAAGAAGTCAACACCACGATCTACTGCCTCTAAGATATTCTCTGGGGTACCAACCCCCATCAAATATACCGGTTTCTCCAGAGGTAGATAAGGTACCGTTTCCTCTATGATACGGTACATTTCCTCATGAGATTCTCCAACTGCCAGACCGCCAAGGGCATATCCATCTAAATCCATATCTGTAATTCTTTTGGCATGCTCAATCCGGATATCCTCAAAAGTTCCTCCCTGGTTAATCCCAAATAACATTTGCTTTTTATTAATAGTATCATCTAGATTATTTAACCGGGTAAGCTCCTTCCTACATCGCTCTAGCCAACGGGTTGTTCGATCTACAGAATTTTGAATGTACTCCCTTGTAGCTGGATGAGGCGGGCACTCATCAAAAGCCATGGCAATCGTAGAAGCAAGATTGGATTGTATCTGCATACTTTCCTCCGGACCCATAAAGATTTTTCTTCCATCAATATGGGAGCTGAAATATACTCCTTCTTCCTTGATTTTACGTAGTTTTGCCAAAGAGAATACTTGAAAGCCTCCGGAATCTGTCAGAATTGGCTTGTCCCAAACCATAAATTTATGAAGTCCGCCCAATTGTTTAATAATTTTATCCCCGGGTCTAAGATGCAAATGGTAGGTATTGGAGAGCTCAACCTGAGTCCCGATCTCCTGAAGATCCCTGGTGGAAACAGCACCTTTAATGGCTGCTGCTGTCCCGACATTCATAAATACAGGGGTCTGAATGGTACCATGGGGAGTGATAAATTCACCACTTTTGGCATTATGATCCCGTGCGATTAATCTATACATAGTTTAGCCTGCTTTCTATATCATGAAGTTAATTTACCATTACAAGTATACCTTGTATACCCTTTTTTTTCAACTAAAATTATTCAATCATACCATTTCACGAAATCCTATAAACGATATATTTATTAACATATATCATGTCCATTTTACCAGAAAATAGTACAATTCGATTGCAATATCTAGGTACAATTGGTAGAATAAAGTAGATATTACTATTTTATTAGAATAAAGAAGGTAACTTTAAAGAATAAAGAAGGTAACTATAAACGGGGGTTTTATTGTTATGTCGATTAAACGGTCATTGAAAATCCTTTTAATTCTAACTTCTATGATTCCGGTCATCCTAATATCCTTTCTTGCTCATAGGATGCTAACAAATAAAATCGTTGATTTACAAACGCAGAATCTAAAAAGTATAGCTGAAACGAACGGCAAGGGTCTAGAGGCTATGCTAGACACCCAAATTACTGAAATTTCCCTCCTTTCCTTACAACACGAACTTCAGCAGCTAGTTATACAGAGCAACAATGGCCTCGATATTTCTCCAGAAACGGTCAACCAGTTCCTTTTAGAGAGAAAACAATCTTATCTGTATTGCAAAAGGATTTCCTTATATAATGCAAGGAAAGATGTTATTGCCTGCTCCGATGCCTATATAATAGGAAAGGATACCCCCTCTGACCTAACCCTTACTTATCTATCTGCAACTAAAGATATCGCCTTAGGGGTTGGTGGTGTAACTCCAATCAAGGAGGATGATAAAACCAACTTTACCTTTGACATTGGCTATCCCATGGTTGATTCGGACTCAGATCATATCATCGGATACATCATCAATACTTTACAAGTATCTTACTTTGATAAGTTCTTAAATTCTATTTCTATGGGGGATACTGGATTTGGAATTCTATTAGATAAGGAAGGAACTATACTCTATCATCCTAATCTTTCCTTGGTAGGAAACCATATAGAATCCGAAAGACTCTCCAACCTTGTCTCGAATTATAATAAAGGTTTAGCTTTGCCAAGCGGCTACTTTGAACTGACTCAAAATGATATTAAGAAAGCTTACGGCTACAAGGTAATCCCAGAACTAAACTGGGTTCTGATCGTAAAGCAAGATGTGAAAGAAATTCAATCCTTTACTGAGATTATGCTATCCTTGCTCTTCTTTATCTGTGCAATTCTTTTGACCCTAATTATCCTATTTGCGAACGTATTGGCTAAAAAATATACGGAACCAATCATAGCACTACGGGATGCTATGCGCACCGCTGCTGATGGTAATCTGACCGTACAATCCAATATCAAGGCTAAGAATGAAATTGGTGAATTATCTAAAAATTTCAATAAAATGTTACATATTATTAATACGAATTATGAAGACCTGGCCTCCATGCACGAGGAGCTCCTATCCAATGAGGAGCAACTGCGATCGAACTATGATCATATTGAATTTTTAGCTTACCATGATACCCTGACCGGCCTTCCAAATAAACTAGCTTTTCTTGATTATGTCAACACTGTCCTTGCCTCCTCCGATATCAACTCAAAAACTCATGCGGTATATTTTGTGGATCTGGACAATTTTAAAACCGTCAATGATACCCTTGGACATGAGTTTGGTGATTCTCTACTGATGAGGACAGCACAGAGACTTACCTCAATACTTGGGGAAAATGGGATGTTAGCTAGAGCCGGTGGTGATGAGTTTCTGATATTTAAAGAGAATATCGCTTCCAAGAAGGAGGCAGAAGATTTTGCATCCAAAATCATCAACGTTTTTCGAAGTCCATTCGATCTGGATGGTGAGATTGTCTACGTTTCCATGAGTATTGGAATTGCAATCTATCCGGAAAATGGGATTACCTCCAATACCTTAATTAAGAATGCAGATATTGCTATGTATAAATCAAAGGATACAGGTAAGAATAAATTCACTCTCTTCGATTCCAAGATGGAGGAGGAACTGAATCGGAATACATTAATTGTAGAAGTTTTAAGAAATGCAATTATTAATAATGAAATATATATTCAATATCAACCTCTATTGAACTTAGAGACAAATGAGATTGCAGGCTATGAAGCTCTTATGCGAATTCAAAATGATAAATTGGGCTCCTTGGCACCTAGTGAGTTCATTCCGATAGCAGAAGAAACCGGCTTAATTATTGAACTTAGCTCCTGGCTATTAAGAGAAGTTTGTTATTATCATAAATCCTTAATTGAACAGGGGATTACCAATTGCACGGTTTCCGTTAATATCTCATCCGTACAGATTAACCAGCCTGGTTTTATAAATTTACTATCGGATATCCTTGAAGAAACTGCGCTTCCTCCAAGTTATCTGGAATTAGAGATTACAGAAAGTACTCTTGTTTCTTCTATTATGGATACGAATACATTGTTAACTTCATTACAAGAGCTGGGCGTTAAAATCTCATTAGATGATTTTGGTACAGGCTATTCCTCCCTTAATTATTTAACCAAACTTCCAATTAATACCCTAAAGATCGACAAATCCTTTATTGATAATATCTGTTATAGCGCAAAGGATTCTTATATAGCAGAAACTATAATACAACTGGCTCACAAACTGCATATCCGGGTTGTTGCAGAGGGAGTAGAGCATCAGGATCAACTTAACCTATTGAAAATAAAGAAATGCGATATTATTCAGGGCTTTCTATTCAGTGCACCGCTACATCCACCTGCCCTTGTTGATGTTATTCAAGAAACGATTTAGAAAACTTCTATTCAGCAAAATGGATTGCCGCCTGA
>JAAYQP010000184.1 GCA_012519195.1 Clostridiales bacterium
ATTAAGAAAACTTCAAGTTGCGTAGCAACTTGTTAAGCCACGTTTGCGTGGCTTTGTTCGACCGATCCCGTCTCGTGCTTAAAAAGAAAAAGTCTATTCGTTAGAATGGACTTTTTCTTTTTGATCATAAGATGTATAAGATTAAGAAAACTTCAAGTTGCGTAGCAACTTGTTAAGCCACGTTTGCGTGGCTTTGTTCGACCGATCCCGTCTCGTGCTTAAAAAGACTGACATCATAAGAAGTATGGTGTCAGTCTTTTTCTGTATTAGATGAGATTCGAACTCTCGAAGGGCATAGTCTTCGGAAGAATGCTTTGCATTCTTCGTCTGTCTTTGCTATGCAAAGCCACTGCGAGGCGCCGCGGGGGTATATCCCTTGTCTCGTCCGTCCGACTTGACAACATCTTAGTCATTTCTTGGCGCCCCCATTCGTTTTATGTTGTTGATAAAACTAATATTGATAACTTATTGACTTCCTATTTTTGGATACGTATAATTATGCTTATATGATACAACTCTATTTATACGACGAGTTAACACTAGGATAATTATATCATGGCCTTATCTAAGCCTATAGAACAAAATTTATTAGTTAGAACAGCCCTCCCTTAACGAGCTAGAAGAATATTTGAGTGTTATTATGTTCGTCAGTGATTGGGATACGTTTTATTCGGAATAAATAGTTGAGGGGCTGTTGCAACAGTCCCTTTCTTTTGAGTATTTAATTTGATAGAAAGGCTAATCAAAGGATGAGTGATAGAAAATTAATACAAATTTATTTACTTGGCACATTTGGAATTACCTATTTCGCTTGGTGGATAATTGTTTTATTAAACCAGGTCGGATATTTAAAAGCCGGAACAATTGCATTTTGGCCTGTTTATACTACTGGTGGGTTAGCTTCTACACTTATGGGCATTATTCTTGCAATTAAAACAGAAAGAAATAGTGGTATTTTATCTGTTATAGGAACTGCCTTTTATATAAAACAACCCATAAAATATTACGGGTTGATTTTAATGTTTTTCATAATTTCATTTGGTAGACCATCGGAAATAAGTAAGTGGTATGTTGGTATTATCTATGTTTTTTATATGATTTTCTTTGGTGGACTAGAAGAAATCGGATGGAGATATATTTTCCAGCCAACATTAGAAAAACATCTCCCTTACTGGCTAGCATCTTCTATAACAGCAATATTATGGGCTATGTGGCATTTACCCTTATTCTTTATTGATGGTATGAATAAGAGCTCTAGTTTTGACCTATTTGTATTGGGCGTACTTGGAATGGCATTTATGCTTGGAGCCATATATCGAATATCTGGCAGCTTATGGTTATGTGTGTTATTTCATGCAATGATAAATGCCTTTTCCCAAGTATGGAAATCGCCCACATATACTAATAATGAATTCGTATCCTACTTGATATTAACATTTATTAAAATAAGTATTTCTGTTGTTTTTGTATATTTAGTTGATAAGAGAAAGGCAAAAAATTAGAATAGTTTAATGTTCTCACTATTTAATTATCTAGCGGAAAGCTCATGATCAAGAATATATAAACCACTCCACTGGCCGCCTATTCTTTCTAATCTTTCTACCAGTACACCAAAGGTATCCTCTTCTTCAATCTGCTCATCTACAAACCAAGCCAGAAGATTAAGTACTCTTTGATCACCCTCTTCTCTTGCTTCCTTTACTAAGTCATGGATACGGGATGTTACTACCTTTTCATGTGCAAGAGCCTTTTTAAATACGTCCTCAATCGATTCAAATTTGCCATCACCAGGATTTAATGGGCGATACTTTATACCATATCCTGTTTCCTGCAGGAATTTTTTAATCCTTCCAGCATGCTCCATTTCTTCTTTAACCTGTTCATCTATAAAATGTGTCATACCTTTCATATTCAACTCATCTAAATATGCGGACATGGTTGCATAAATATATGCGGATTCTAATTCAAAATTCATTTGTTCATTTAAATTATCATATAATTTACTCATAGAATATCCTCCTTATTTTATAAATAGTAATCGTTACTATTACTATTATATATCTTTTGCTTATATTTGGCAATAGTTATTTAAAAATTAATATATAATATGTAGTTTTAACCTTTTACTATGATAATAAAATAGATATCCTATACTTTAATTACTTTTATGGCATTGGATACATAAAATTAAAAATAAGTGTCGACAAGCACAAATATTTATGTTATACTCAAGAAGTTGTTAGATGCAAATTTTGATTCACATATTTTTGTAAATCATTAATGAGTTTAATGCTTTACAAAAATATGTGATTTTTTATTTTCACTAATAAAACAAAAATATTATAATAGGAGGTATCTTTTATGAATAAAGGTACAGTAAAATGGTTTAACGCACAAAAAGGTTTTGGATTTATCACAAATAGCGAAACAGGTGAAGATGTATTTGTACATTTCACAGGTATTGCTTCAGAAGGTTTTAAGTCTTTAGAAGAAAACCAAGATGTTATGTTTGATATTGCTCAGGGTGCACGCGGCTTACAAGCTGTTAATGTTGTATTAGCTTAATATCAATTAGCGCAAAAAAACACGGATAAGTATTTTATTCGTGTTTTTTTATGCATTAATATGATATCTTCGACGATCAAATATCGATATATTTGCTTCTTATAAGAAAGACAGCCCTACCTTTCGTATCTACTACGGTATTCCGTTACCGTCATCCCCGTATATTTTTTGAATGTTTTACTAAAATATTGGGGATCATTAAAACCAAATTCGTAAGCCACATCATTTACCGTAACTTGCGGATTTTTAAGAAGCTGTTTTGCTTTTTCAATACGAACTGAGTTAAGATAATTCGAAAAGGTTATCCCTTTTTCTTTTTTGAAAAGGACCGAAAAATAATACTTCGATATCCCAACATGTCCTGCAATATCATCAAGCGTGATCTTATTCCCATAATTATCTTCTATATATTGTACTGCTTTTTTTATTCGTATATCCGTATTATCTGACCTACTATTGGTAATCTCCTGGTTTACATTGTTTACAAAATCTACGATAATCCCCATTGCTTCTCTTAGTTCTTCAGCATTCATTAACTTCTTTTGAAAAGCAAAGACATCCTTATCATCCTGAAAAAATACATCAAAACGTTTAAAGATATCATTGATCATATGGGATAGTTCTAGTTTTACTTCCAAAGAATTTCCCCTATGTTCATCAATCATTTTTTCAATCTGCTTAACCATACGATTAACAGCTTCACTATCAGCTTCTTCAATGCACTTGCAGATTTCCTTTACCATGGAAGAATTATTGATAAACTGAACCTCGCTTCGTCTATGCATGGTCTCCTTGGTCAAATGCTCACCATCGGATAGATAGAATAGATAATCCGAGGCCTCAAAGATCCAATTTAAATATTCCCTAGCTTCTTCAATCGTATCCTTAATTGGAGAATTTGCACTTTTAAAGCCAATATTAAAATACTGCTTAATGGAGCTATATAAATAACTAATCCACTTTTGTAACTTTAATTCATTAAGATTATGTGCCATGATAAAGCATGTGATCGATTTACCAAATTGTTTATAGAAGATTTCTGCATCTTCATCCTTGAATTTATTTACAATAAGTTCTAAGCATGCAGTAATAATATTTGCAATCTGATCTTCTGAATTTTTCTCACTTTTTAAACTGGCTCGAAAATCAAACTGAAGGAAGCAGTAACTTCTCGTATTCCATTCCAGATTTGCTTTGGCAAATTCTTTCCTAACCAAATCAATACTCCGGTTACTACTCAAAAGTAGTCCCAGCAATGCTTCCTGCTGTTTTTTCATCAAAAACTTATCTTCCCCACTGCCGGCATTCTTCCCGATCGTTGCATCTAGCTTTTTTTTCTTTTCTAAGAGTATGCTCTTTAGCTCTTCCTCTTCCATTTCCGCTTTTAGTATATAATCGGAAACCTTTAATTTAATTGCTTCTTTTGCATAAGAAAAATCATCATAACAGGTCAGCAAGATTATTTCCGTTTTTGGGTTGTGTTCCTTTATTTTTTTGGTAAGCCATAGTCCATCCTGTTTTGGCATCTTAATGTCCGTAATCACAACGTCCGGTTTTAATGCTACATATTTTTCAAATGCAGATAGACCATTGCTTGCTTCCGCCACAATTTCAAATCCCAAATCCTGCCAGTTTATTAATGCTTTAACCCCAATCCTAACTAGCATTTCATCATCAACAATCATAACTTTATACATACGCATCTCCTTTATGAAGCATTCTTAGGCACTCGAATGATGACCGTTGTTCCCTCGTTAAGAGAAGAAACAATCTGCAATCCATAAGCTTCCCCCAGATACAGCTTCAGTCTTTGATTTACGTTGTTTAACCCTACCTTACTAAACCGATTAATATTGGCTTCTTGCTTAAAGATATTATTCAATATCTCTTGCTCAATTCCATTACCATTGTCTCTTACGACAATTTCAACATATTCCTCCTGCTCCCTTGTAAATATTTCAATGATAATTGGTTCCTCCCGCTTTTCTGCTTCGTCAATCCCATAGATTAATGAGTTCTCTACGATTGGTTGCAAGATCAGCTTCGGAATATTTAACCTTTTATGCCCCTCTTTTATATCGTAATGTATCTCAAATAATTGGTTAAATCGCAGTTTTTGTATGAGAATATAGTTTTCAATATATTGGATTTCTTCTTGTAATGTAATCATATTATTTCCAAAACTAATACTAACTCTTAGCAGCTTTACCAAGGCAATCAGGGCATCCGCGATGCTATCCTCTCCTTTTATTTTCGCCATCCATCGTATCGTATTAAGGGTGTTATAAAGAAAATGTGGATTAATTTGAGCATGAAGAACTTCCAACTCTAGCTCATTCTTATTTTGCTCAACTTTTACGATATCCTCCATTAATTTTTTAATCTGGTTCACCATATGATTAAAGCTATCGCTTAGATCATCCAGTTCATTATACACATTGGTTTCTACCATAACATTGAGATTTCCTGCCTCTACTTCCTGCATTTGAAGCATCATAACCTCGATCGGTTTAGTTATTTTCTTCGTATAGATAACAATTGCATTAATCATGATAATCAGAGGGATAATCAATCCAATAATGGAATACAATTGCATCCTATTAACATCAGCATATAAAATTGCTTCCGGAATGGTTTTAACAACATACCATTTTCCATAATTAAAAGAGGAATAAATAGCAACATATTTTTTACCATCTTCCACATAGCTCACATAATTAGCATTATCGTCAGCGATCATCGTATTATAATAGCTGGAATTGTTGCTATCAATAGGTGTAAAATCGTCATCGGAGCTGGCAATGATATTGCCCATATCGTCGCATATAAATATCCTGCTGTCATCCTCCGAAAGATCACTAAATGATCCAGTTAAAACACTTTCATCCACCTCAATATTGATAAATCCTAACTCTTTTAGAGAATAAATATCAATAATCTTTCTTCCCATTGAGAAATATCGCTTGGTCATGCTTCCTGATAGAATTTTTACATTCTTCTCCATGGTTGGAAACCATATAATTTCGCCTGTGGTTTGATCCAATTCAAATCTAGGAAAGCTCTTCACTCCATCCTGAAGTTCTGCCCCCACCTGCAAATAACCACTGGGTGTTATTACATAGATCCCTTCGATGTTATTACTAGATATATAAAAGCTATAGAGCTTTTCAACTAACCGTTCCTTTTCCCCATCCTTTATGCTGTCCATTAATTCCTGATTGAAGATAATGGAATTGGACAAATTCTCAACGGAATTTAGAATATAATCAATATTATTACCAATCACCTCAACGGATTGTTTCTCCGATTCACCATACTGCTTATTTAACATCTGTCTAAAATTATTAAATATAGCAACAAATATCACGATGAAAAAGACAATCATGATGGTGGCAGCCCGAAGGAATTGCATGCGGAAACTATTTCTTCTTCTGATTAATTTCATGTAATCACGCACCTTTAACAATTAACGATGTTCACTCCATTGACTTTTAATCTTTATGGATGTGCTTCTTGTACTCTGCTCCTCATGGACCATTTGATACAGATTTGTAACAAGAATATTTTCAAACTCATACCCTTTTCTGATTTTTGGTCGGTAATAGACATAATCCTCTTTCTGAGACATCGTCATTGCAACTACCTGTGGCTTTTCCTTCGAATATACCTCTTCTATCTTTTCGACTAAGGCTGTTCTTGTAGGTAAAGTTCCTCCATCCTTATCTAAGAACGCTTTCATTTGGATCTGAGGGGAGGTTGCCCAGACAATAAACATCCATGCTGCTAGTTTCTTTTTGCTACTGGAATAACTGTTAAGACCAATACCGGATCCCCCATAAATATTGGCACTCCGAATCGAGCCCCTGGGCAAAGTACTATAACCAACCTTACCAGCCACAATATCTGAATTCTCAACAGCAGATATATTCTCATCCCAGTTGATCATCATGGCAACTTCTCCAGCAGCAAAAATATCCGCCACTTGATCCCAGCTATATCCCTGGCCCTTATCCGAATTTAATGCTACGATTTCTTTGAATTTTTTTAGGGCAGTGATAAATTCCGGGGTCCGCGATTGAATTTCAAAGCCAGTTTGGGCTCCAAGATTATAGACTTTATCATTGGTAAAATAGTTACC